>CAJUKA010000080.1 GCA_910586585.1 uncultured Lachnospiraceae bacterium | reverse complement strand
CTGTTACCGCCGGTATCTCCCCGACAAAGTTATAAATGATTTTGATTTCCTGAAACTTCTCCCCGTCAACCTTTTTCACCTCCCCCACCAGAATCCGGCTGATAAGGCGGTTTAAGATACCCTCGTCCAATTCCTGTATCGTGGCATACTGCCGGATTTCCCGGATAAAGGTACGGACATCACTTTCCTGCTCATTGGAACGGCGCAAGGAGAGGGTCAATTCTTTTAGCTGCTTCTGGTTTTCCTCCTGTTCCCGCTCCATCGCCGCCGTCAGCTTCACAAACCGCTGCTCGGACAGGATTCCCTTTGCCTTGTCGGTATACAGGTTCAAAAACATATCGTCAATCTCCCGGTTCCTTGCTTCCAGCCGTTCCCGCTCCTTCTCCATCTCCGAAGCGTCCGCCAGATACCGCCGCTCCATGCGGCTGCTAATCCGCTGGTAGAACGATTCCACGTCTTTCAACGCCATTGCCGCAAGTTCCTGAATATCCTTCAGCACAAGGTTGTACAAATCCCTCGCTTCCACCTTATGGCTGGTGCAGGCATTCTTCCCCAGCCGGTTATACGTCTGGCAGATATAATACGCCTTGTCTATCGGCTCCCGTTCCTCGCCGGTAAAGCGGTTCTTCCCGGTTCTGCCTACCTTCTCATAGCGTACCTGCATGGACTTCCCGCAGGTGGCGCAGTAGATAATGCCGTGGAACAGGTTGTAGAAGGGGCAGGCGTTCCCCTCCATGATGGGAGGGCGGCAGTCAATCAGTTCCTGCACCTTCTCCCGGTCCTCCGGGCTTACAATGGCTTCATGGCAGCCCTCAAGGACTTCCCATGCGCAGCTCATATGTGACATCTGATTTCCCATAGCCTTCCGTCTGGAATATCAGGCGCTTTTCCATTTCGTTCAGTTCCATGTGAATCTCCTTTCTCCTGAAAATGAGTACAAAAAAAGGACGCCCACCTATAAAAGTGAAACGCCCACGGCAATCAGCGGCCAGGCAATACACCGGACCGCTGGCGCTATTAAATTTTGTCGTTAATGAAACAGCCTCCTTTTTTCGATATTTTTCTCGTCAGATTTCAACTTGGAAAAGGAATTGAATAAATGACGGCAAACGCTCAAACCCCTTGAAAATAAAGGCTTTTTCCGTTTGTCGTTATTATACCGTAACGGCACACCTACACAACAAACCTATTATTAAACGGGGCGCAGCCAAAAGATGTGCAGGAACTTTTAGGACATTCGGACGTAATCACTACAATGAATGTCTATGCACACGCTACAAGGGAGACTAAGCGGGATTCCGCTAAACTCTTGGATAAGGTTGTGGGAATGAATTAAGAACAAAAACTGAATAACAAAAACTTTCCCTTGTAGCTTGCCAATAAGGGCAAAAACAAGGGAAAAGGATACATATTTTGAGGTTGGACATACCGCAAAGCCTTGAAAATAAAGGAAAGTTAAGACAGTTAGTAGATAAATTAGGATTTACAGAAATTTTTATATTTTTAAGAAAACTCACATTATAGAAAGGTCGGATTATAAATGGATAGCATAAAATATGATGGTTTCTTATTTGGCAATGGTTTAACGATAAATTTTTTTCAGAACCTTAAACCGAAAGTCCCGTTAGATAAAGAATCACTATTAAATATAGATTCATTCTTAGTAGAGTTTTCGGAAAGCAAAAATAAGGAAATAGACAATTATATTTTTAAATTATTATATCAAGATGAATTTAGCAATAGAAAAAATTTTCAAAAATTGAAACAAGAAATAAAACGCTATTATATTAGCGGTGGTAATAGCAATATTGAATATGAATTTGGAAAATATCTTTTTTTACAAGGGAACGCAACATATGACTATAGCCTTATGATGTCATTATTTCCTTACCTTTATAATATTTGGTATAATATTGTGTGTACATATTTAACAAATAACTTTGAATCAGATATTAAAAAATATTATAAAAGTGTTAAAATATATTTAAAAGAAACTTCTCATGTAATTACTACAAATTTTGATAAATATGCAGAATTTGGAATAGACAACATTCAACACATACATGGTGAATTCGTAGAATTAACCGGTTTAGACGATTTGAATTATAGTGTCAAAAACGGAAAAATAGAATATAAAACAATTTGGGGACATAATGGCACAGGAAAGCAAGAAGCAATAAACGCAAGAAAACATAGCAAATTATATAACTTTCGATTTTTCTATGATAATACTATGGAAATAGAAAATCTGCTTATCTATGGCTTAGGATTCAGAAGGTCAGCTTACATAACAGAAGAATTTCTAAAACGATTTCCGCAACATCGCCATAATTACTGTTCAGAAATCGTAATTGATGGACATATTCTTGAAAGATTATCTGTTTTACAGAGAAATAAAAAACTAGATAATATTACAATGACATATTTTTCTGATGAGGAACTTCAATATTTTAGAAGATTAATAGATTTCCACAAACTTAAAAATGTTGAGTTTAGAAAATGTACAGCATTTAATTTTCACATATAATCATGGGTGTTGTAATTTATATGATGTTAATAAAAATTTTTTATAGTACAAACTACAAACAACAAAGAAATTTAAGATCTAAGATAATCTTGCTTCAATTTGTCAATCGACAAAGTATCCCCTGTGGTATTAAACCACAGGGGATTTACGTTCGGATTTCCGTACCATCCTTAAAAGTGAAACGTACATCTTCTTTATTAAAAACTGTGATAAAATCAACCAGGCTGTACCATTGCTCTTCATCAAACTCCGTAGCCATGCCATCCTGCCGCTCCAATTCGGCAAAGAACCTTTCTATCTGCTCCTTTTTCGCCTGCTTCTCTGTAATGGCATTGCCCACTTCATCCAGCCGTGCCTTCGTCCGGTCAAACCGCTCTGCAAGCCCGTCATACCTCGCCTGATATTCTGTCTGGTCGAGTGCGACATGGGCATTTTCATCTATGCACTGCTGTATCATCCCCGCCACCACATTCAGTTCTTCCTGAAGCCGTGACTGCTCAGTTTCCAGCTCCGCCGTATCGAAGAGCCGTCCTTTGATGGCATGGAAGTTGGCGGCGATCTCATCCTTTTCCGTGGTCAGTATATTGACCGCTTTCACGAAAAGCGCTTTGATGGTTTCCTCGTCCAGATGGGGAGTGCCGCATTTTTCGCCGCCGTCAAATTTGTGGTTGCACTGCCAGACCACCTGGCGGTACTTGCTGTTGGAATGCCACACCTTCGAGCCGTACCAGCTTCCGCAGTCGCCGCATTTTATTTTGCTGGAGAAGATGCCCACGCTGCTCTGCCGGTTCGTTCCCGTCTGCCGGACGGCCATCTGTTTCTGCACTGCCTCGAATACGGCAGGCTCTATGATGGCATCGTGGTTGTGTTCCACATAATACTGCGGGACTTCGCCTTCGTTGACCTTTTTCTTTTTGGAGAGGAAATCCACCGTGTACACCTTCTGCAAAAGGGCATCCCCTTTGTATTTTTCATTCGTGAGGATGCTCCATACCGTGCTTCCCGACCAGTTTGCCTTGCCGCCGGGAGTGGGTATGCCTTCCTCTGTCAGCACCTTTGCAATGGCAAACGGCGACCGCCCCTGCAGGAACATCCCGTAAATCCTCCGGACAATGGCCGCCTGCTCCTCGTTGATGACAAGGTTCCCATCCTCGCCCCGGTCATAGCCAAGAAACCGCTTGAACGGGACAGTGACCTTGCCGTCTGCAAACCGTTTCCGTTGCCCCCATGTGACATTCTCCGAAATGGAGCGGCTCTCCTCCTGCGCCAGCGAGGACATGATGGTAAGGAGCAGCTCGCCCTTGCTGTCAAATGTCCAGATATTTTCTTTTTCAAAATAGCACTCCACTTTGTGTTCCTTCAGTTTCCGGATAGTGGTCAGGCTGTCCACCGTGTTCCTTCTCTGCCAGCACCGCACGGACTTCCTCCAGCGTCAGCGGCTTCTCCTCCGGTTCCTGCTTTGCCGCCTTCGCTTCCTTCTTCGCCGTGTTCTTTGTGGCAGCCTTCCCTGTCTTCCCCGCTTTCCCGGTTTCCTCCGGCTCCTTCGTGGTCATCATCTCCGCCTCTGCCGCACCGCTGTCTGCCACTGCATCCGCAACAGCCTGCAGGCTGTCGGCAAGGGAGCGTAAATCCCCGATGACATCAAGCAGCAACTTCACTTTACCCATGTACGTTTCCTCCTTCCATGACTTCACTCACTGCCAGCTCCCGGACGGAACCGCCTGGAACGATAATGGTCAGCCTCCGTTTCTCCCCGAAAAGGAAGCGCAGGAAACGCTCCCTCACGGAGACATTGCGGCAGCTCACGATCCCTTCTGCCGCCGGTTCTTTTGAAACACTAATCCTCAATGTGTGCCTCACCTTTCCACCTCCGATTTCTAAAGGGCGGGATTTTATACCCTTCACTATACGGAGATTTGGAGGCTGTTTTGATGGGGTGTTTTTCAGAAAAACTTTTTAAATTTTTTCCTTCCTGCCTCAACCGACTCATGCACGGTCCTGAAATTTGAACCCTCCTGCCGCGCGATCTCCTGGATTGACATACCTCCCGCCAGCATTAACAGCCGTCGCTGCTGCACCTCGGAAAGCCTGTGGAAAGCATCATACACACGCCTGTCCTCTTCCATGGCGGCAAACAGCGTTTCCGGCGTTTCCACCGTGCCGTACTCTGTACCTTCAAACTCCACGGCATCCAGCGAATGGCAGTGATACCGCTCCTTCCGGGCAAGGTTGTCCTCCAGCCGCCTGTCCTCAATGATGACAGCACCGATAGATTCCTCCACCTCGACCTCCGACACCGTCCCGTCTACAAATTCATATTTGATTTTCATTCAGATTCCCTCCAGTCCTAAAATTTTTGAAAGCAAAAAAAAACAAGACCGGAGGGCGGTGCACGGGGCAGATAAAATGTCAGCAACAGACTTTTTCCGACAACGAAAAAACGCACCCGCCGTAAGGCAGGTGCGCTCGTCTTAAAAAATATGCTGTGTTTGGGAGGACTGTTTGGAATTGGCAGGGAATATTTCGAATAGAAAAATACCGCAATCCCCTTAAGGACTACGGTATGTAAAAGAAACATATGCTGTTTTGTGATAGGCGGCATGATACCTGTCCCTGCCCTTGCCATGTTCATGGAATCCCCTTTCTGGGGATGCACAGACATATAATTCTGCTTTCCCCTGACAGCTTGTCATTAGGAGAAAATTATAAAAAATGCAAAGGTAGAGTCGGTGTAGCCAAAGGGTAGAAACGGTGTAGGATTTCGCAAGTTACGACATGACAAATCAAAAAAATTGTATGGAACCTCTCAATGCATAAATATAAATACAAAAACAGTTAATCTTTAAAATAAAAAAACAGCGACTCAGTTTCCCAAGCCACTGCTATGTAATAACTTTTCCATCTGCATTCACATCAAAACAATATCCAACCTCACGCACACACCGAATTGAAAATCGAGCATCTGGATTTGCTTCTCGCAGTTTTTCACGGAGATTTCGAATGTGGCATTTAATTGCATTGTTTGTACTTCCAAATGCCTCTTCTCCCCAAACCCTTTGATATATCTGGTCGTAAGTAAGAACACACCCCTCATTTACCGCAAGCAGGCATAAGAGTGTATATTCCTTTATCGTCAAACCCACTTCCTGATTTCCACAGTACACTTTATGATGCATCAAGTCTATTTCCAAATCCGTAAATAACATCACTGATTCATGTTCTAAAGAAGCCAATTCCGATTCGGAATGTTGCTTTGCTATTTTTATTAGGTCATCAAAGAAATCAGAAGTTTGTTCGTTAAGCTCAAATACAACTATGCGTCCGATATTATCACCTTCAATCATTAAAAACCGCCATATGGATTCTTATTCCTCTTTCCTTTTTATACGCCTAAGCCACTTAGAAAAGTAATGGCTCACCCATACAAACAAAACCATGACTGCTATATAATCCTCCAGAAAGAATATCAACGGTTCCTCAAAATCAAAGAAGGCAAAATGATTTATCAAGAGCATATACCTCCCAATTTCCCTCTGTATGAACGCA
Source organism: uncultured Lachnospiraceae bacterium (assembly GCA_910586585.1). Taxonomy (GTDB): domain Bacteria; phylum Bacillota; class Clostridia; order Lachnospirales; family Lachnospiraceae; genus COE1. The sequence continues at coordinate 13,743 of CAJUKA010000080.1, read as the reverse complement.
TACGCTCCATATCCGGCGATAAGAACGGCAATCCCACGAAGCAGCCATCTCCCGATAGCAACTATCTTTCTGATAGCAGGAAGTTCTTTTACAAACCGCTTTGCAATCCCTATCATCATGCCCCAGTGCAGCCCCAGATGAAGCGACATCAGTACAAATCCCCAATAGGCGGAAATCATATGAACCTCTCTGACGAAAGCCCGCCCGCCTTTGATTGGCAGAAATGACAATGCGTACTCTGAAAGAATTACCCCGCTATACATAGAACCGACCATTGTAAGCAGGATTCCAACAACAAGAATGGTCTGCCAAATGCGAAACAACGTATATCTTCCTTTCAAAACATATCCGATCCATTTTCGGTTCAAAAAATGGTGGAAAATGAAAAGAACAAACATCGCCATTCCAAGCCACTCATGTACCGCTGCCCCAATCCGTTCATAAGTCATCAGGAACAGCAGCATGACCGTCATTCCAATATCAACCACTATTTTCAAAATTGTCTTCCGATTCATGCTGCCTGCCTCCTGTTACTCCTGTTTCTATTGGTGAAGCCCTGTCAGCATTTCCACCATTGCCGGGTCATAGTGGGAGAAGAACGGGCTTTCTTTTTCGTCCAGTGCCTGAATTGCTTCCATATCCTCACCAGACAGCACAAAATCAAACACATCTATATTCTGGATCATGCGCTCTTTATGGGTAGACTTCGGAATCACCACAACACCGCTCTGAATCAGGAAGCGGAGAGCTGTCTGTGCTGCGCTCTTATTGTATTTCTCCCCAATCTTTGTCAGGACAGGATTGGTAAAGAAATCGTTGCGCCCCTCTGCAAAAGGCCCCCACGATTCATGCTGCACGCCATATTTCACCATATATTCGTGGGCCTGCGCCTGCTGCTGAAATACATGGGTTTCCACCTGATTGACCGCCGGTTTCACTTCCACAAAATTGCACAGGTCAACCAGGCGGTCAGGGTAGAAGTTGGATACGCCGATTGCACGAATCCAGCCTTCCTTATAGGCTTCTTCCATTGCCCGGTAAGTCCCATAATAGTCATTGAAAGGCTGATGGATCAGTACAAGATCAATATACTCCGACTGCAATTTGCACAGGGATTCCCTCAAAGAGGTCTTCGCTTTTTCATAGCCGCCGTTGCTGATCCACACCTTTGTGGTGATAAATAATTCTTCACGGGGAACGCCGCATTTTTTAATTGCATTTCCAACCGCTTCTTCATTTCCGTATGCCTGTGCCGTATCAATGGAGCGGTAGCCGACACTGATTGCATCCAGCACACAGCGCTCACATTCCTCATTGCTTACCTGATACACGCCGTATCCCAACACCGGCATTTTGATTCCATTATTTAAAGTTACATATTCCATGATTTTCCCTCCTGCAATTTGTTATTTGATTTTTTCGTAGTCTTCACTGCTGACTGGTTCACACCACTCTGTATGCCCATTTTCCCCTGGCACTTCCACCGCCAGATGTGAAAACCAACTGTCCGGCGCTGCGCCATGCCAATGCTTCACGCCTACCAGGATGTTGACCGTATCCCCCGCAGTCATACACACAGGCTCTTTTCCCCATTCCTGATAAAAGCCCCTGCCTGCCACGCAGACCAGAATCTGGCCTCCTCCGTTATCGGCATGATGGATATGCCAGTTATTCCGACAGCCCGGCTCAAAAGTCACATTGAAGATACCTACCTGTTCTTCAGAAACCGGCTCCAGATAGCTTTGCCCTGTAAAATACTTGGCAAACGCATCATTTGGCTGCCCGATTGAAAATATCATAGACTTTTCATGTGCAGTCTTTTCATCCGCCTCACCTGTTTCATCCTTCCAGATTTCCTTCGCCAGGCGGAACGCCGCCCATGCCTTTGGCCACCCTGCGTAAAAGGCTGCGTGGGTAATCATTTCCGCAATTTCTTTCTTTGTAATGCCGTTTGCTTTTGCCGCCTCAAGATGGTGCATAAAAGAGGTATCGGTAAGCCCCTGTGAAAGAAGCGCCACAACCGTAATCAAGGAACGGTCACGGAGGGACATTTTATCCTCCCTGCTCCACACCTGCCCGAAAAGCACATCATCATTCAACTCCGCAAACTTAGGGGCAAATTCCCCAAGCGCAGTCCTTCCTGCTGTCTGTTTTACCGCCATACTGTGTTCCTCCTGTAAAATTGATGAAAATATTTTTATAATTTCTCCGACAATCTGACCGCCTCGGAGCGGTTCGTTGCCATTCCTGCATACTCCATCCCATAAAGCCCTGCAAAACGCTTCATGGTATATTCCCCGGCCTCCATCATCCACTTTTCCGGCGCTGCGCCCTGAAAGAGAAAATACAGCCTCCTTCCCGATAAAGAGCCTTCCTCTACCAGACCATAAAAGCGATCCAGCATATTCCGCACAGAACCGCAGATATTGTGCCAGTAGAGCGGGGAACCAATCACAATCACTTCCGCCTCTTTTATTTTCCCAATCACCTCTCCAAGCTGGTCATCCGGGAAATCCTGCCCATAACTGCCAATCCGGTAATCCGTCAAATTCAGCGTGTCATAGTCCCTTCCCTTCAATAAATCTTTTGCAAGTCCCGCTGTGTTGCCGTTCTTATTCGGGCTGCCATTGATAAACAAAATGCTCATTTTTATATCCTCCTGCTATTTTATAAAATCATTGTTCCCTGTTCCAGAAAAAGCGAAGCCCATTGTAGGTATATTCATCACTGGCTATAGCATCATGGACATACCCTTCCCGTTCCAAAAAAGACAGATTCCCATCAGCCTCATTATCGGCAAACCGGAACGTGCCGTCCGAAACACTCCCCATTGCCATAATCTGTGTCTTAAAAGCGCTGTACGCAAAGTCATCCGTACCGGAGGCGGCGAAGATAAAGAAGTCATCCGAATCATGTCCAGATTCTTTTACCAGCTCTGCCATGTATTCGCCGTCTGTAGAGTAGCTTCCGCTCATAGGCATAAAATACCGGAAATAATCAAGCGCATACCGGAAAGTACACCATGTATTGACAGAACCCATGGAAAAACCGCCAAATCCTCTATGGTCGCGTGACGCTTTTAATCCTTCCTGCGTGGTATCTTCCGCATATGTGCTGTATCTGCTTTCCACCGCCGGAATCAGGTCATTTACCAGCTCATTATGAAACCGGTCTGTCAGCCGGAGCGCAAGGCTGTAATCCCCGCTGTCCCTGCCGCTGGTGTTATTATAGGTGGGCAGGACGATGATAAGGGGCTGTATCTTCCCGTCCTCTATGGCATGGTCGATCACATGCTTAAAGGAACGGGGATTTTGGTCTGTTCCCATCGTGGTCGTTTCGTTGCTCCAGCCTCCGTGACTTAAATAGAAAACATTATATTCTTGATTTTCTGAATAACCATAAGGCAAATACACCCACGCCTCTTTTGTCAGTTCCTGCGTCTTTTCCTCGTAGGAAAAAGATTCCCATGTCTGGTAAGTCAGCTTTTCCAGTGTTCCCGGATGTTCCGAAGGGCTTTTATATTTATCTGGGATATATTCCAGTTCCGCCGGTACGGTTCCGCTTAAAGACGCATTGATACTGCCCCCGTGACTCGGTTCCTTCGTTGCCTGAAACAGCCAGCCCATGATTTCCGTGTCTCTGGCAAACAAGCCGCCCCCGCCATGTTCATTTGAGATGCCCCGCTGCGTAAAATATTCATGCTCTTTTATATCCAGCACAAGTAGGCCGTCAATTTTTTCTTTGTCAAATCCTTTCTGCTCATACAAAGCATACAGTGCATTGTAGGCTTCCTGGGTTTGCTCAGAACCATAATATTCGTCATTCCTGCCAATGGCAAGATAGACGGGAAGCTCCTGCTCTATCACCGGCTCATACGCTCCATCCCACTTTGAACTGACATGAAGATAAGCAGTAAACAAGTCCGGTCTTTTCCCAAGCACAAGGGACATGGTTTCGCCTCCTCCGGAATAGCCGCTTCCATACACCCTGTCCCGGTCAATGTTATACTGTTCCAGAAAATATTCCGCCAATGCAATCGTCTGATCTGCGGAGGTTTCACCCCAGTCATTTAACTGTGGGGCAACGATAATCATTTCCTCATTGTATTTCATCGCTTCAAAGCCAAATTCTTCTGTTTTGATATTGGCTGCAACTCCCTGAAAATACAGTCCCCCATATCCGGGAAGCGTGAAATACAACGCATAGGGTTTCGTGCCGTCATAAGTTTCGGGAATATAGATATTGTAATGAATATCCCCTTCCGAATCAGAATGAAATACATTGTCAACCCGAAAATCCCGATATATTTCCGTTCCCTCCGTTTCCTGCGCTGTTTTTTCCGGTCTGCTTCCTGCATCCTCCTGTACTGTTTTTTCCGGCCTGCTCTCTGCATCACTCTGCGCTAAAGACTGCGTTTCTGTCTGCCCACCTCTGGAAGTACAGGCAGTTACAGAAAAGCAGAGTATCAGTGTCAACAGCAATAATAATCTTTTTTTCATCTGCTGCCTGCCCTCCCGCTTCAATTATCGAAAGCCTTATCAATCAGGTGATTTTCAGGCGGTTTATAAGCCAAGGCCATTTACCCATTCTACAACCGTATCTTCGGAAGCCCCGGAACGGAAACGGATGCCTTCCAGCCACTCACCGGTTCCTGCCGCTTCTTCCAATAATTCGCCGCTTTCTCCCAGACCAGAGGAAGAAGAGGTACAGAAAGGAACCACCGTTTTCCCGGTAAAGTCATTGGCAGCAATAAAACCGTCTACCGGCCATGCGGCAATCCCCCACCAGATCGGATAACCGATAAATACCGTATCGTAGGAATCCCAATTTTCTACTGTGTCCGCTACCAGAGGAACCGTCCGCTCCTCCAGATTATCATGCTCATGGGAAACCCTGCTGTCCCTGTCCGTCCAATCCAAATCGGCGCTGCTGTAGGGTTCTTCCGGCTCTAACTCAAACAGGTCTGCATCCATCGCTCCTGCAATATAAGCCGCCACTTCTTCCGTGTTTCCTGATGCAGAGTAATAAACCACCAGTGATTTCCCGTCCGTATTTTCTGATTCTTTTTCTGCCAAAGCAGAAGCGTCAGCGTCTTGATTTATGTATCCCAAATCCGACAGCCACGCAAGAATATCCGGCTCTGCATCCTGCACGTTATTTCTGGATACGGTAAAGCCGTCTTCCCTTACATCTGCGTCCGGCTCCAGTTCTGCAATCGTACTGATGGTACTGGAAAAACCGCTGCCTCCATGGGTATTGAACGGTATGACCGTCTTGCCAGAAAAATCATAGGCATCAAAGAACGAATAGAGGATCATCGGCATATCGCCCCACCAGTTGGGGAAACCCACAAAAACTGTGTCATACTGTCCCAGATCCTCAATGTTGCCCTTGATGGCTGGCCGGGCGTTATCCTCCTGCTCCTGCGCCGCCAAATCAACCAGCGTATCATGATCCGTCGGATACGGCGTTTCCGGCTCAATGCGGAAGATGTCTGCCCCGGTATTCTCCTGAATGACATAGGCCACATATTGGGTATTGCCCAACACCTCGCCGTCAATGACCACAACACTGTTATCTTCCTCCTGGGTCATGTTATCGGGATCACTGGTTTCCGGCATGGAGAAGTAGACAACCAATGCCTTCCCCTCTGCGGAACCGGAATTTTCTTCTGTATTTACGTCTATATTTTCCTCCGGGATTTCCGTTTCCGGCTGTGCGGACGGTTCCGTTTCCACACTTTCCACCATCCGGTCTATCGCTTCCGGTTTCCTGTCATCCTGAGTGCTGCCGCAGGCGGCAAGGCCAAATGACAGGAATATGCTCATTAAAACAGCCGTTACTTTTTTCATAATCGCTTTCTCCTTTACCTTTTATTTGCCAATATCTTTTACCCATTCCTTTACTTCCTGTTCGGAACCTGAAACATTACTTCCACGCAGCGACAGCGCATTTTCTGTCAGAACCGTTGCACCGTCCGCAAGTTCTGCCACCCGCTTTACACTGTTTGCGCCATTTGAGCTTCCATTGTGGGAGAAAAAAGGAATGACTGTTTTCCCGGACAAATCGTACTCTTCAAGAAATGTCCAAACCGGCATAGGCAGGTCGTACCACCAAACAGGGAAACCGAGATAAATCACATCATACCGTGCCATCGTCTCCGCATCTATGTGTTCAGACAGTTCCGGGCGTATCTCATTATCCAGTTCATTTTTCGCACGATCAGCACAGGAATCAAAATCCTCGCCATAGCTCTCAGACGGGACAATTCGGAACAGTTCACCGCCTGTTTCCTCAGAAATCCAGCCTGCCATCTGCTGCCCGTTTCCAGACCATGAAAAATAAGCCACCAGCACATTGCTGTCCCCTTTTACTTCCGCTTCAGGGTCATTATCAATTCCCACGCCGGAGCCGCCCATCATCCTCATAAAAACGGTAATGGCGATAATCGCTGCTAATAAGACTCCTGCAATCACAATCACTTTTCTTTTCATATGGCATTTCTCCTCTACATCTGCTTTTTCCAAAATGCAACAGCATCCTCTATCCAGCCTTCTGCCACAGTTCCTGTCCCAAGGCCAAACCCGTGGGAAAGTCCGGGATATTTGTGGAATTCCGTATCAATTCCCAGGGCAGCCATCCGCTCCAGACGGTTTTCCATCGTCCTCCAGCTTGCAATCCCATCGTTTTCCCCCACACATACATAAGTGGGCGGATCATTCTCTGTATATTCAGAATGGCCGGTATACTGCATGATTACTGTGCCGGGGCCGGGCAGATCCTCTCCGCCGAAAGCCGCAGGACCATAGCTTCCGAGATATGCCGCCATTCTTGCGCCGGCGCTTCCTCCCCACAGGGAATAGCAGTCTGTATCTACTTCCAGTTCTTCTGCGTGTTCAAAAATAAAACTGATGGCTCTTGCCAGATCCTCACAGGCTGTCTGTGCGCCGGGACGGTAAATCAACGCAAATGCATGATAACCTTGTTTGGATAATTCCAGTGCATGGGGAAAGCTGTCGTGCATGGCCCCTACATAAGCAAAGCCGCCGCCCGCATTGCATACCGCAAACTTTTCACCCGGATTTCCCTGAAAGAAGAATAACCCGGTATCTTCTTTTGCAGGGTCAGCCGCCTTTTCCTGTGCAGAATAAATATCAAAGAAAATGGGTTCCTCCGCCTCTGCGTGTTCCTTCATGTAATTTACGATTTCCACCGTCTTATCCGGATTGATATTGCTATACCATGTCAGGCGCAGGCTTCCAAGCGTATCCCCACTGTAATAACCGGCATCTGCAGGAAAAATAAGCCGCCCGTAATCCCCAAACACCGGATCATTTGCCACATCCGATATCAGAGTGTCCGCCGTATACGCTTCCCCATTTCGGGAAATCTCCTGAACGGCTTTTACCGAAACTGAATTTTCAATATGGAGGTCATCTTCCTCCAAAACTGCCTCTTCCCCCTGTCTGGTCAATCTGCCGCAGCCACAAAGAAATCCTGCCGCCAAAAACATCAGCATCGCCATTCCAGTCATCCGTTTCACCATGAACCTCATCTCAGCCCAACCCCTTCTCTTTCAGCCATGCCTCAATATTGTCGGCAATGACATCATTGTTTAATTCCTGAAACATAAAATGACTGTTCCCGGTAATCCCTTCATCTGGCAGATTGACTACTGTACAGTCACCTCCATCGCCATTGTAGCTTTCCGCAAACTGAATCGCCCCGTCACGGACGGACTGCCAGAAACCGGTGGACATAACATCTTCCGGCCCATTGTCAATATAGTCCCCAAAATAAATGATGATGGGGATATCCGCTTCCAATAATTTTTGGTACTGTTCCGAACCTGCCTGTGGTGTACCGCCCGGTTCAATGGCAATAATCGCAGCGATATTTTCTGCCGGAACATCCCAGCCAACAGCGCCGCCCTGGGAATGTGTCACAAAAATAGATTTACTGCCTGTCATCTCATATACATCTTCCAGCACAGAGCCAAGGGCAGACGCATCCAACGCCTGATCAAAATCGCCGGTATTGGGCGTCATCTGACGGAAAAACTGATCCTGTGCCTCATCTCCCTCTGGAAATTGAGACCCTTCATACCGTTCCGGGGCAATACGCCCAATCCGAAAATGGGTATACCATGCCTGATCGCCCGGTTTATAATCCTTGGAATCTTCCGCCCATGTGTCAAGGAATCCATCCGTGGTCATTGTGGCCGTGGCGCCTGCCTCGCCCCTTCTTGGCTGGTCTACCAGAAATGACGCATATCCTTTTTTTAGAAACAAATCAGACCATCCCTCACGACCGTCCGGGGTTGTCATCCAACCCATACGGGACTGTCCATAGCCATGCAGATAAACCATTGGGGTTCCGTTATCATTTGCAGGAATCTGATAAAATACATTAGCGTGATCCACATGGGCTGTATTCCCTGCGCGGGTTGCATCCATCCAGTTTGTGGTTGGATCATATTCCCCTTCTACCGGTTCCGTAATCGTGCCTCCGGAAGAGAACATACCCTGCCTGGCAATCATCAGCGTCTCTGAAGCAGCTTCCCCTTCCGTAGATGTATGGTTTTCTTCCTGCCCTGCATCCGCTAAGGTATCCTGCACTGTGTCCGCCGACTGGCTGCCGCATCCCGTCAGCATGGAAACTGCCATAATCCCTGCCAGCAAAGTGGCAATAATACGTTTTTTCATTTGACGTTTTCCTCCCGTTTCATCTCTTTTCCTGGTATCACCAGTTCTTCTTTTCCTTACTGCTGTCATGCTTTGTCTTCCGTTCCTCCACCATCCTGACAAACCATTCAACCATAGCAGGGTCCTGATGGGAGAAGAAGGAGCTGGAGGCAGTATCCAATGCCGCCAGTGCGTCCATGTCTTCTTCCGACAGGTGAAAATCAAACACATGAAAATTCTCTTCCATACGTTTCCTGTGGGTGGACTTGGGGATAACTACAATCCCCCGCTGGATATGCCAACGGAGCATGACCTGTGCGGCGGTCTTTCCATATTTACTGCCAATCGCTGCCACTGTTTCGTTATCAAAAGTGCCTTTCCGTCCTTCGCCAAAAGGTGCCCACGCCTCTAACCGAATGCCGTATTTATCTGCATATTCCTTCATCTGCTTCTGCTGGTTGAAGATATGGATCTCCACCTGGTTGATTGCCGGCTTAATCCGGTTAAAGGCGGCAAAGTCCACCATGCGGTCTACATAGAAGTTGGAAATACCGATAGCCCGGATTTTCCCCCCGTCATAAAACTCCTCCAGCGCACGGTACGCACCGTAAGCATCGGAAAAAGGCTGATGAAGAAGAACCAGATCCAGATAATCCGTCTGCAGCTTCCTCATGGATTCCAGCACGGAAGATTTGGCCGCCTCATATCCATAATGCTCCACCCACACCTTGGTGGTCAGAAATATCTCTTCCCGTGGGATACCAGATTTTTGGATTGCGCTGCCCACCTGCTCCTCATTGAAATAGCTCTGCGCCGTATCCAGGCTGCGGTATCCCACCTGCAGGGCATCCAGCACACACCGCTCGCATTCTTCCTTTGTCACCTGATAGACGCCATAGCCAAGAACCGGCATTTTTACTCCATTGTTCAATGTTACATATTCCATATCAATATCCTCCTCGTTTTTAATCGTTTTCCGTCTGGTCATTGGACCCTACCAGCTCACAAAGTGTCACATGCTCATTACGGTATCTCGCTGCGGGATTTTTCTCCGGCCGGGGCAGGGCAAACTGCACTGCCATTTTCGGGCAGGCATGGACGCAGGCGTAGCAGGCCTGGCATCCTTCCGGCTCATGGACTGCATATTGGTTTTCCAGACGGATGCACCCGGCAGGACATACCCTGGTGCAGATTCCGCAGCCCACACATTCGTCCGTCACCCGGAAAGCCGCCCAGACCGTTTCCGGCGCATTTTTGACCATCTTCAGATACATTTTATGTGCGGTCTTTTCCGCAAGGCTTGTTTTCTGTATCCCATACCTTTTTGCCTGCAGATCAGCCCTGATCTCATCCAGACGCTTTTCCACCTGTTTATCTATTGCCATCTGCTCTTTCATATCAAATACCGGAAGAAAATTATCCACCATCTCAATGGTCGTGATATAATCTGCCTGTTTCCCTGCATCCTGGAAAAACAGATCGGCAATCTCCGCCGCTCCTCCATGATGTGCGCCATAGGTCAGCACAACGAAAAGATACTCCGTTTCAAAGGAAGCCCTGCGGATAAACTCCTTTACCATGCTCGGCATTTCATGCCCATAAACCGGACATACAATGCCAATGCTGTCCGCAGAAAATACCAGCCTTTCCCGTTTTATGACCTGCGGAATGCTTATCCTGTTTTGATCCAGTTCTTTTGCCACATACAGGCTGTTCCCGGTTCCTGTAAAGTAAAAAATCATTTCCGTCCCCTCCTTTCGTCCTGAAGCCATTTTATTGCAGATTTTTTTATTTGTACAATGCTAATTCCGCAATCCAGATTTCATAAAATGAAATCTGGGTCATTTACTTTCCTTTCTGCATCTGCTATAATTTCTTCAGAAAGGAGTGCTTTCCCACATGGTTGATTATCATATCCTGGAACAATTCGTTACCTTTTACCAGACTGGAACCTTGCGAGAAACCGCAGAAAAAATGCATATTTCCCAGCCTACACTGACAAGAAATATGCAGAGATTGGAAACAGAATTCGATGTTCCGCTGTTTCACCGCACCAAAAACAGTATTTCACTTAATGAAACCGGAACCCTCGCAGCAGAAGATGCCAAAATGCTATTAAAACAGACCGAAAACATGATCCGTCATGCCCGTGATTTTGACCGGAAGAACAGAACCATCACGCTTGGCTCCTGCACGCCTGTCCTGATACCGGAACTCATACGCCGCATTACCAGCGCCTTTCCCATGGCATCTATTTCATCAGAAACCAAAAGCACATCCTGTCTCCTTGACGGAGTAAGAAACGGACTTTACCATCTCGTGCTGCTTCCTTTCTGCCCGGAAGACGATGGGCTATCCTGCCGGAAATGGGGCGAAGAGCATCTGTCCTTCCTTCTTCCCAAGCGGCACCGCTTTGCACGCAGAAAATCCTTAAGCGTATCTGAAATGAATGGAGAAAATATGCTTTTATTTCAGGATATTGGTTTCTGGCATGATCTGGTGGTAGAGAAAATGCCCGATTCCAGGTTCCTCGTCCAGACAGAACGCTACACCTTCCTGGAATTGATTGAGAATTCCACTATGCCGGTTTTCACCACGGACTACTACCACAATGAACTCATTGACTCCATACCTGCCCCGTCCCGTGTGGCAGTGCCTATCACGGACCCTGAATTTAATGTCAGTTACTATCTGGTCTGCAGAAAGGAACATTCTCAAAAATTCAGCGGTCTGTTGTGACACAGAATATATGCCATCAGCGGACAAGGGTGATACTTTTTGATTTTTCCTTAAGGGGGTTCATGTTTACCAAAACGAGAGGGTTCATGTATCCGTGGAGAGGGTTCACTTTCAAATATCTTTTTCCCGATGCTATGAATCACTATAAAAAGAAAAAGGCTTTCAGTCACGTTTTAATGTATTGAAAGCCTTTATTTCTGCCTTTTTGCCGTTATTCTGTTTATTCCTTTTGTATCAATTAAGCGATTTTCATTTCTATGTAAACGCTGTCTTTGATACAATTTGATTTTTCCTTAAACCCCATGATTTTTTACCGATACCCCGCGATTTTTTATCATACTCCATGATTTTTCCTATACCCCGTGATTTTTCCCCATACTCCACGATTTTTCCTATACTCCGTGATTTTTCCCATAAAAAATCAAAAGCTTTGGAAATATCCTGGCATCCGTGGTATAATTGCTTCATTGAACACTTAAGGAGGCACACGGAATGGACGTATACCATGATAACAATATATGGGGGAAAGGCTCGCCTGAAACCAAGCTGACAGCCCTCCCTGTCAATCACTCTTTTCTATGGGGCGAACAGGAAATACTTATCCCAGCAGTCTATGTAGGCAAAGCAGGCGCCGCCCTTGATGTATGCGCAAAAATCCCGATAGAGGATATGGCGGCATTCCTGAAAAAATGGGATTATGCGCGGCGGATGTCCCTAAAAACCCCAGAAGAATTTGAACAGATAGATGCGGACAACCCCGGAAGCAGGGAATTTGCCGTAGAAATATGCCTTGATGGTACGCCACTGGTGCGCCACATGAGCAGCAGCCTGAGATGGTATCCGGAAAATGTAATTCAGATGGGGAATGTACCTGCCAGCGAAGACGGTTTTGAAAATAACAAAACTGCGGAGGAATGGATGGATGCTTATGCCTGCGACAGGGAATGCTGCTGGTATTTTGAACGGCTTTGCTATGACTGGGACGGAGAACCGATACTGTCCCCTCAGAAAATATCACTTGCTTTCCAGGCAAACTTAATCTCCATCACTGCGGGGCATTTTTCCTCTGGCGTTTCCTGCGATAGCAAAACGGTAAAGACAGCCCATCCCATAACCGGTCAGGAATACACTCTGACACTACATGGCTGCGAACAGATCAGGAACAGCTTCGCAGAAATTGGAGCGAAAGGTGTGGTTTACCCAGAATACTGCCAGATACTCTCTTACAGCATTGCACCAGAAATAGACCGCAGCCTTTTTTGCATCCGCGACTGCGCAGAAGGCGACCGCCCAAGAATGGGTGATGCCCAAGGGCAGCCGGGCAGGTCAGACGGCCCCACAGCAGTTTTTATGGCCGGGAAAAATGCCGCTCCTGACAAACGGATGGCAGCTTCCTCCCTGCATTTTGAGCCTGTGTCAGAAGTGCAGTGGCGGATGGTATTCCAGATAAAGCCAAAGAATGATGCAGAAATCAGCTTTCCCATCAAAGCATGATCCCACACAAATAGCAGCATAAACATTAACCACACAGAATCCCCCGGAGCCGTTTTCTTCCCTGCTCCGGGGGACTATATTCTCATGCCTTTATCTCCATCCCGTTCTTGAAAGTGAAGCGGATGTCCTCCCTGCTGTACACCGTGGCGTACTCCACAAGGCTGTACCAGTCGTCCTCGTTAAATTCCGTGAGCGGGCCGTCCCGCTTTTCCAGGGCGGAAACAAACCTCCCGATCTTCTCCCGCTTCGCCTGCCGCTCCGTGATGGCCTGGCTGACTTCCGAAAGCCGCCCCTTCGCCCTGTTGAACCGCCCCGCCAGCCCGTCATACTTTTTCTGGTACTCCGTCTGGTCAAGGGCGACGCGGGCATTCTCCGCCACGCACTGTTCAATCAGCTCCGCCACCACGTTCATCTCCTCCTGCAGCCGCAGGCGCTCCGTCTCCAGCTCCGCGGTGCCGAAAAGCGTGTCTTTTATGGAATCGTAATCCTCCCGCACCCCGTCCTTTTCTGCAAAGATGGCATTGGCCGCTTTCAGGAAAAGCTGTTTGATGGTTTCCTCGTCAAGGTGGGGCGTGCCGCATTTCTCCCCGCCGTCAAACTTGTGGTTGCACTGCCAGATGGTCTTGCGGTACTTGCTGTTGGAATGCCACACCTTGGAGCCATACCAGCCCCCGCAGTCCGCGCATTTTATCCGGCCGGAGAATACGCCCGTGCTGCTCGCCCGGTTCTTCCCGGAATGCCTGGCCGCCATCTGGTGCTGCGCCTCCTCGAACACGGAGGGGCTGATGATGGCCTGGTGGTTGTTCTCCACATAATACTGCGGCAC
>CAJUKA010000079.1 GCA_910586585.1 uncultured Lachnospiraceae bacterium | reverse complement strand
ACTCACCAAATAATTGGATGGCAATTAGAGAGTATCTGTTCATGCGTTTATTCTGCGAAGCAGTCTGATAATACTTGAAACAAGAACATATAGTTGATATAATGAAAAGAACGAATTGAATATTGACAGGTGAGAAAACAGTTTTTAAAGGAATCCATTTCAACAAGTCTAAAAATGCAAATCTTGAATAAACAAAAGTTTATTCAGAAAGGGGTATTAAATGAAGAAAAAAATAATCTCAATGCTGTTAGCGATAACAGTTGTAATTTCTGAATTACCTATGTACAATGCACTGGCTGCGGAACAATCGGAGTACGTTGTTACAGAGGCAGAAATAGAGGCTGATGACGCACCTACGGCAGAAGAAACCGATCAGGTTCAATCAACAATGTCTGAAGACATTCCCGCGGCAGAAGAGACAGTGCCGCCACAGGCGCCAGAGACTGAACTTGAGTCAATAGCAGAGGAAACCGATCAGGTTCAATCAACAATGTCTGAAGACATTCCTGTGGCAGAAGAGACAGTGCTACCACAGACAATAGAATCAGAAATAGTAACAACAAATGAAAAACAGCGTAATAGTTACAGTCAAGCCTCTGATTATGGAGAGTTAGAACTCTCCGAAGATGGCAAGATGGCTGGCAGCAATGGGATTTTGTATGATGATGTTGTCTATTTGTCAGCAAAGACCGTACTGGCTATGGATGAGGAAACACAGAAGGTATATTACAATATCTGTGATGAGATAGCTTCATGTAAAGAGAGCGGTTTTGAGATTCAAGATGCTGTAATTGCAATAGATGGAGAAGGAACAATCCATTATTCATCCTCTGTACCAATGATAGTGCTTGAAAAGATGCAAGCTGACATGGTAAAGGGAATTTCTGAAAAATTGGATCTGTCAACAGAAATCAAAGAAACCAACGAACCAGAAAGCAAACAGTCAGAGCCGAAAGAATCTGAAATCGAAAGATTAAAAATAGAAGAATCTGAAATAGAAGAGTCTGAGATAGAAGAATCTGGTATAGAAGAGTCTAAAATAAAAGAATCTGAGACAGAGGAATCGGAAGAAGAAAGCACAGAAATAAAAGAGTCCCAAACAGAGGAAGAAAGCGCTGAGACAGAAGAATCTGAAACAGAAGAATCTGAATCTGCAATCGAAAAATCAGAGGAGTCCGAGTCGGAAAGTCTTTCTGAGGAACATTCTTCTACAGAAGAAACCCTGCCAGAAGAATCCGAGATAGAAGAATCCCAGTTAGAAGAGTCAAGTATAGAAGAATCTGAGATAGAAGAATCAAGTATAGAGGAAACGACAATGGAGTCTGAGGCTCAAGAAGAGACAACCATTGAGGAAGCATCGGAATTGGAAACCCTATCTGAGGAAGAATCTGTTATAGAAGAAACCAAGATGCTTTTAACAGAGGAAGCTTTGGAGACGGATGGAGACGCTCTCACCTTGACAGAAGAAAATATGGATTGTATTCCCGACCTTGAAGAAGAAACCTTTGACGCGGTAGAATCCATAAAAGTAAAAAATATTATTGATTTGGGTTATGGAGTATCAGGCAATACAGCACAAATTTCTTCTATACTGCCGACAGAGGGGTACTTTTATAACCAACTGACGGCGGCACAGAAAAAATATTATAATGCGGCAAAAGCAAGGTTCCTGAGTGGAAACAATTCGTTTTCCTATACAGGTCCCTATCTGAATTTTAACTGGGAGCCAGTCTGTCATGCAGTGTCGGCGCTGGTTATGACATATCCAGACAAGATGGACTGGATGGCAAAACCAGGCAATATTCATATGAAATACACTTATCGAAGAGGGAGCTCCACTGCAAATATGGTTTTTACATTGGATAAATCAAAATATTATAGTGGTACTCTGAATTCCAAAGCAAAAACACAGATTCAGACCCTTGCCAATGCAGCGCAGCAGTATGCAGTAGAACAGTATCCACAAGCGCCTGTATATGGGATTATTACGTATTTTGACGACTGGATTTGCGCCAATAATTATTATAATTATACAGGAACAGAAACAATAACAAATAAAACGCCCGATAAAACACGAAAAATTTATTATTATTGTCATTCGGCATACGGCATTTTGCTAAATGGTTATGGTGTCTGCGAGAGCTATGCCAAAGCCATGTCAAGGCTTTTGGACGCGATTGGGATTCCAAATACATATGTTGTTGGTGTCGCGGGCGGCGGTCATGCATGGAACTATGTACAGATGCCAGATGGAAACTGGTATATGGTAGATTCAACCTGGAATGATGATGGTTTATCAAACAGGAAGTACCTTCTGGTACCCGATGATGGTAGACATATACCAACAGGAACCGGCTGGACCAATGAAAAAACAAAATTTAAATTTCCAACACTTGCAGCAGTTCGGTATGAGCCGAATCTGGAAACCATTGCGTTTACAAAGCAATCCATAGATCTAAAGCCCAAAGAGACGATAGATCTTATGCTCAATGACGGTGATTTTGTCAAAAATGCACCAAAGACATGGACGAGCAGCAACAGTAAAGTGGCAAAGGTTAGCAGTAAGGGAAAGCTTACTGCTGTGGCACCAGGAACAGCGACAATTACATTGGCAGCAGCAGGCATGACAACCACTTGTGAAGTCTCTGTCGATCAGGTGAAATCCCTTGTATCAGCAAATACAAACAAGACAAGCGATACCATATCATTTGGCATGATAAATGGACAAAAGGCAGATGCGAAGACCGTTGTACTGAATGTGAATATGGGGAATTCGCCGCATACAGCGGAGTGGATGCGGAATAATCAAGCGTTAGAAGCGCCCAAGATTACCTATACAAACAAAAAAGTAAATGTTGCACAGGCGTCTGTTGAGGGGATTCGTGGAAATCAAATGATACTTCATATTCAGCCCATGACAGTAGGAACAACTACTGTAAAAGTGGCATTTGCTGGAAAAACAGCATCAATTAAAGTTGCAGTTGGAAACGCAATTTCACCAGACTGGTTTGAGATTGCAAAATTTGAGAATAATGCTACACCATATACAGGAAAAGCGATTCGACCAACAGTAACGAAAAAAACTAAAGAAAAAATAACGTATAAAGTAACGTATTTGAACAATAAGAATGCAGGAACGGCAACTGTAAAAATAACAGGTACAGGAAAATATGGCGGTGAGATTGTCTATCCATTTGAAATCACGCCAATTGATATTTCAAACGCAGATTTTTCGAAGGCATTGAAGGCAAAAGTTTATAATGGTGGTGTCTGTGCTCCTGCAACGACGGTGAAGCTTGGCAAAAAAACACTCAAAGCAAATACTGATTATACTATTTTGTATGATGGAGAGGAATTAGAAGTGGTTCCGGCAAAATCATCGTATACAATCTCTATCAAAGGAAAAGGAAATTATACAGGAATCGTTTCAAAGACACAAAACTACACTGTGAATAAAAATACAATTGCAAAAGTTACTGTAGCATGTTCTTCTGCGAAGTATACAGGCGCGAAACTAAATCCTGTGACAGTAAAGATTGGAAAGAATGTATTGCCAAAAACGGACTATCATATCATTTATCATCAAGGTTCCAAGAATGGCGCGGTAGTGCCTTATCCGCTTGCAAAAGGGAAATATACTGCGGTAATCACTGTTACAGGGGATAATGTGATATCAACAGCAAAGAAAACAGAAATTGTCAAATCATTTACTGTAAAATAAATTACAGAAATTGGATCTGACATGGAGGGCAGTATGAGGAAAAAAATTATTTTTGTTATGATGATTGTATTCATTGTCATAGTGGCGGCTGCCATTATGATAGCAATGCGCTATCCTTCGGTTGATGCAGAAATGAATCTGGAAGAACTTACACAGGAACAGACGATTGAATTGACCTGTATTGTAGAATCGGAGGAGAAAGCAAAGCAGATTGCCGAGGATTATGGTATTGTGCTAAAGAGCTTTTCAGAAAAGGTTGCCGTGTATGAAAGTGACAAACCATATCAGGAGATACGAGATTTTGGAGAAAAACATGGACTTGAAGAACTTTTTATCAATATGACCAATAAAAAGTTTTTTGAAGATTGAGCATTCTTCTTATCGATGATTGGTATCACCAAGAGGTGGCAGGGAGGATTAATATGAGAAAAAAACAAAAATCAATACTTGCAGTTTTATTGTCAGCCGTAATGGCTTTTGCCCCTGCAACAGAACTTGCTGCCGTTGATTATTCTGTGGAGGAATCAGAGCAGGCAGCAGAGTCTGTTCTTGAAAGCGCAGAGGCAGAAGAAAGCAATTCGCAAATAGAATCCAAAGAGGAGGAGGTACAAGAAAACAACACATCTGAAAAGATAAGTGAGGAACCATCAGAAGAAGAGGGGATAGAAACAGAAAGTTCTTTGGAACAAGAAATTGAAAACGAGAGTTCCAAACCAGACAATTCTGAAGAACAAAGTTCAGAGCTACAAAGTACCAAAACGGGAACGACAACAGAAACTGAAACGGAAAGTTCTAAAGAAGAAGGTTCTAAAGAAGAAAGTTCAGAAACAACAGAAATAGAAAGCAGCGAAGGTGAGGCAACCGAAACGGAAAATTCGGAAGAAAGTCCGGAAACAACAGAATCTGATACAGAAGACGCCTCAGCCTCGGAAGAGGTATCCGTTCCAGAAGAAACAACGGAAGAAGGCACAACAGAGGAAGAAACTATAACGGAAGAAGAAAGTACATTAGAAGAAACCACAACGGAAGAGGAAACAGCGACAGAAGAATTTACAAGGTTCACGGCAGAAGCTTATTTGGAATATATGCCGGGGATGCCAGAAGATTATACGCTGTCTGCCCAAGAGGTTTCAGAGAAGAAAAGTCTTGCCGCATATGGTGATTTCTGGGAAATGCAGGAGGGTGTCGATTATGTGGCGGGCGAAGTGCTGGTGATTGAACAAAACCTGTCCAAATTAAATGATGTAGCCCACGCATATGCTGCGGAGATTGACCAAGAGACAAAGTATTTTGCAGTTTTAAAGTTAGACGAAGGCATCAGTGTTGCAGATGCGGTGGCGGTAGCAACAGGAGATAATAATATGCCGGCAGTCTGGCCGAATTATTACAGAACAATTCACGCATTTGAGGAGAATGATACCCAGACGGAGATATTGTCTTATAATGATCCGCTGCTAGACAAAACAAATAGCAATTATCAATGGCAGCATAGTAATATTGGATCAGAAATTGCATGGAATGCAGGCTATACAGGCCAAGGCGTTAAGGTAGGCATCATTGATACTGGCATCAACAGCCAGCATGAGGATTTTTCAGGCAAAATAGCAAATTCTTTTAATGCAGTGGGAGGCAGTCCTGATTTTGAAACAACAGATGTCACAGATAATCAAGGTCATGGCACGCATGTCGCTGGTATCGTGGCGGCGGCTGCCAATAATGGACGATATGGATGTGGTGTGGCACCAGAAGCAGAACTATATATTTTAAAGGTTTCAGATGGAAGAACAATGACAGATGTTGATATTCTGAGGGCAATTCAAAAAAGCTTAGAATGGAAGCTTGATGTTGTTAATATGAGTCTGGGAGGTCCTGGTGAAACAAAAGTTTATGATAAACCGTTTAATGATGGATTGAGACAGGGAACACTCTTTTTTGTATCAGCAGGTAATGAATCAAGCAATATTAAGAATATACCAGCTTCCAATAGCCAGGTAATCTGTATCGCAGCAACCGATCAGAATAATCAGCGCGCATCGTTTTCAACATTTGGTTCTTGGGTTGATTTTTCAGCGCCAGGGGTTGATATCCCATCGACTTCAAAAGATGGCGGTATGGTGTTAATGAGTGGTACATCTATGGCGTGTCCTGTAGCAACAGGTGAGGCAGCAGTTCTTTTATCAGCAAACAGAGACATCTTAAACGACAGATCTTCTGCAAGAAAAGAAAAGCTTGTAAAAGCGCTCAAAAAGGGTGCTGTCAGTGCAGGTAGCAATATGGGGGCTGGAATAATATATCTCCCAAAGGCGCTTGGTATCAATCATGCCGCGCAAACACCGAACGCGCCTGAATTTAGTGTCAAGGCTGGTACATACAATGAAGCATCAAAGACGATAGAATTATCATCAAAAAATGAAAATGGATGCAGAATCTACTATACACTCAATGGCAAAGCACCTACTTATAAAAATGGGCAGCTAAGTGCAGAAACATTTTTATATGAAGGTCCTGTTACATTGGAAGGAAAGGCAAAGATTACCGTTAAGGCAATTGCTGTGAGTACATCAGGAATTTGCAGTAAGACGGCATCTGCTACTTACCAGTTTAAGCCAAAGGTATCAAGCATTCAAATCACAGGGATAACCAATACGATTGCACCTGGCGGAACGGTTGCCCTAACTGCAAATATAGAGCCAGAATATGCTGCGAATAAACAGGTAAGCTGGAGTATTAGCCCGGTTAATCAGGGAGTTTCTATCTCTTCAAAAGGAAAAGTGACAGCCAAAAGCAACGCTGCCGCCGGAACATATACCATTACAGCATCTGCCAAGGAAAATTCATCTGTAACAAGCACCTATACGGTTTCCGTATCAGATAGCATTGATCCAATCAGCAAAGTGTCTTTTGGTACTAAAAAATATACAAAACTTATTAAGGATCAAGATGTTTCAATTGCACTGGGAGCAGATTTGAATGCGGCAAAGGCAAGCGGTGGGACGGCTGGTGCAGCAGACTTTGACTGGTCTGTAAACAATACGAAGCTTGCCAATGTGGACGCAAATGGAACTGTAATGTTATATGCGCTTCCTGAGACGGCCGGCACCGTCAAGGTAACAGCAGTCTCAAAGGATGGGAAAAACAAAAAAGCAACGGTGTCAATTGTAGTAAAACGTGCAGTAAAGCAGATGGTAATGAAAGATGCAATGGTAGCACCAGGCAAATCGCTGTCAGTGACGCCTGTATTTACGCCCGCAAAGCCGGCAAGCAAAAAAGTCACCTATGAAGTTACTATGGCAAATGGCAGTGAAAGTGATGGAAAAATTAGTGTCAGCAGCAGTGGAAAAGTCAGTGCAAAGAAAGATGCCATGCCAGGAACAAAATATCTTGTAAAGGCGACAACGACAGATGATTTTAAAACATCGCAGTCCTGTACCATAACAATTTCAAAGGCAGTGATTTCTTCGATCAAGTTTTCTGAAAAGAAGTATACGATTTATCGTGTTGCATTGTCAAAAAATACCGGATCGTCGGATAAAACAAAGCTGACACTTAATGTTGATGTCAAATTGTCGAATGGCAGCAGTGCGGAAAAAGGAACATATATATTTAGCAGCAGCAATCCTGGTGTTGCAACTGTTGACAGCGAAGGAATTGTAACGGCGACTGGGCAGGCGTCAGGCACTACGAAGATTACCTGTATGGCAATAGATGGTTCGGGAAAGAAAGCGACCTGTAGCATTACGGTAGCAAATCCGGTTTCACGTATTACGATAAGTCCTGCTGCAGGAAGTGAAGGATATGTGGCATGTGGAAAGAGTATCAAGCTGACTGCAAACTTAGAAAGCGACTATGGCAAAGTGGACACAAAAAATGTGAAATGGACTTCAGACAGAACAGACGTTACCGTGTCAAAGGGTGTGGTAAAAGCATCAAGCAGCGCTGCTGCAGGGAATGTGGTTATCACAGCAAGTACCAATGATGGAACACTAAATGCAGAATATGTAGTACAGGTTACTAAACATCCTGGTAAGTATAAATTGGATGGCAGTTATTTACAAAATGGCTTTTTACTTTTGGATGCATCAAAAGGGGATTTTTATGATATGAACCGGGCAGTTCAGATTGCGCCAGATGTAACAATTACAAGCTCTAATCCTTCTGTTATATCAGTTGCTTCAACGAAAGTTTTGTTAGGCGGAAAAGTAAGAGTAGCAGCTGCGTTGTATCCTTATAAAAAAGGTACCGCAACCATTACTGTCAAAGCAAATGATGGTTCCGGAGCTAAGGCAAGCTTTACAATCCGGGTGCGGTAATTAAATAGACTAAGCCGCTAAAGCGGCATGGGGGGAATATGGAAGTAAGAAAAATACTAGAAAAAGTGCAGAGCGGCGAATGGTCCATAGCAGATGCAGAGAATCATTTGAAGATGCAGCCTTTTGAGGAGTTAGGATTTGCAAAGCTTGATACACACAGAGAGGTTCGCTCTGGATTTTCAGAGGTGATTTATTGTGCAGGAAAGCCAGACGAATATTTAGTGTCCATTTTTCAGAAAATGTATGAAAAGAATGGGGAAGTTTTTGGTACACGGGCAAGCACCGAACAGTATGAATTGGTGCGAGAGGTTCTTCCCATGGTACAGTATGACAGTATGGCAAAGATATTGAAAATAGAAAAGAATCCGCAACAAAAAGCAGTAGAGCGCATTGGAAAGATAGCAGTCTGTACAGCGGGTACGGCAGATATTCCGGTGGCAGAAGAAGCGGCCCAGACAGCAGAATATTTTGGCTCAAAGGTAGAGCGTATTTATGATGTAGGGGTAAGTGGATTACACAGGCTTTTGGCTCATGCACAGGCAATCCAAGAGGCAAACTGTGTGATAGCAGTTGCAGGGATGGAAGGAGCGCTTGCAAGTGTGATTGGTGGTCTTGTGAGCAATCCTGTAATAGCGGTGCCTACTTCTGTTGGGTATGGGGCGAGTTTAAATGGATTGTCAGCGCTGCTTACGATGATTAATTCGTGTGCAAATGGGATAGCGGTGGTTAATATTGACAATGGTTATGGGGCAGGATATATGGCGACACAGATCAACAGGCTTGCTGAGCAGTGATAAAAAATAGTTCTTAAGCAGTGAAATGGAGAAATTAGATGAAAAAAACATTATATTTGGAATGTTATTCGGGAATTAGCGGTGATATGACAGTGGCTGCGCTGCTGGATCTTGGTGCAGATAGAAAGGCGCTTGAAGATGCGATTGACAGCATTCGTCCATTGGTTGGCGGCTTTGATATTGAAATAAAGAGAGTACAAAAATCTGGTATTGATGCCTGTGATTTCCATGTGGTACTTGATAAGGCACATGAGAATTTTGATCATGATATGGAATATCTGCATGGACATCACGAAAGTCACCATCATGAACAGGACCATGTAAAACATGAATGCCACGAAGAACACCATCATCATGAACATACGAATCACCACGAACAAAACCATGAAGAGCATGGACATCACGCACATACTGGCATGGCAGAGATAACAGAGATTTTAAATCAGGCAAAGCTAACAGAAGGCGCCAGGGAACTTGCATTCAAAATCTTTGAAATACTTGCTGCGGCAGAGGCCAAAGCGCATAATAAGCCTGTAAATAAGGTACATTTTCATGAGGTAGGCGCAGTAGATTCCATTGTGGATATTTTGTCAGCGGCAGTCTGCATAGACACACTCAAAAATAAATATGATATTAACAATGTTGTAGTGTCAGAATTATATGAAGGACATGGCAGTGTGCGCTGCCAGCATGGAATCCTTCCTGTACCAGTGCCGGCGGTTTCAAATATTATCAAATCCTATGGGCTTCCGATACATTTTATGGAGTTTCAGGGAGAGTTTGTCACACCTACAGGCGCTGCGATTGTAGCGGCAATCAGAACGGGTGAACGTCTGCCCAAACAGTTTCGAATTATAGCAAGCGGGATTGGCGCAGGCAAGAGAACATATGAGAAAGCGAGCCTGCTGCGGGCAATGCTTGTAGAAGAAATATCCGAAAAAAGCGATACAATATACAAACTGGAATCCAATATTGACGACTGCCCAGGAGAAGCCCTCGGCTATGTGATGGATCGGTTGTTGGAAGCAGGGGCAAGGGATGTTTATTATACGCCTATTTTTATGAAAAAGAACAGACCAGCTTATCAGCTCAATGTGATTTGTACCCAGGATGATATTGCAGGATTAGAACAGATTATATTTGACGAGACAACGACAATAGGCATTCGCAGAGTGGAGATGGAGCGTACAGTACTGGACCGCCAAAAGCATACAGCAGAAACCTGCGTCGGAGAAATCGAAGTAAAAGTCTGCGGAGACAGGATATTTCCAGAATATGACAGTCTGGCGGCTGTTTGCAGGGAAAAAAAGATTCCATATCATACAGCATATAACAAAGTATTTGCAGAATTAAATTGTTAAGATTGAATCAACAATAAAAAATAGGCGCCATGGATTCGTATCTTTTAAATATTGATTGGTATGTGCGCCAAGGTGTGCAGAGGAATAAAAAATGAAACGTATAAATACTATTATCTTTGATTTAGATGGAACATTGTTGGATACATTGGAAGATTTGAAAACGGCAGTAAACTATGCGCTTTCTGCTTGTAATATGCCAGTGCGGACATTGGAGGAAATCCGGCAATTTGTGGGAAATGGCGTCAAAAAATTGATGGTGCGTGCAGTACCTGAAGGTGAACAGAATCCGGCGTTTGAGAGAGCATTTGAACTGTTTAAGGAATATTATGGAGAACATTGCAATGATGCGACAAAAGCATATGATGGGATACCAGAGCTTTTGGAGGTATTAAAAAATGCTGGCTATGCGTTAGCCATTGTATCCAACAAGATTGATTCGGCGGTTCAAGATTTAAACAGTAGGTATTTTCCACAGGTAGATGTCGCTATTGGTGACCGCGAAAATTTAAAGCGCAAACCAGAGCCAGACAGTGTTTTTCTTGCATTAAAAGAGCTTGGCAGAACCAAAGAAGAGGCTGTCTATATCGGAGACTCAGAAGTAGATTTACAGACTGCTCAGAATGCAGGACTAGCATGTATCAGTGTATTATGGGGATTTCGGGACAGGGAATTTCTTTCAGAGAACGGAGCTAAGATTTTTGCAGAGAATCCTATAGAAATTCCAGACATATTATCTGAAATGAATGAAAGGCTGTATGAATGAAACTATACGATAAAGAACGGATTGATTTTAAACATATCCTGTTTGATAATAAGGCTTTATTTTTATTATTATTTCCTATTATTGTAGAGCAGCTTCTGAATTCTTTTATGGGAATGGTAGATACAATGATGGTATCTACAGTTGGAAGCGAAGCAATATCCGCAGTATCCTTAGTGGATTCCTTTAATAATTTAGTAATTCAGATTTTCTCTGCAATGGCTTCAGGGGCGGCGATCATATGCTCTCAGTATATTGGAGGCGGCAATGAGAAGGAAAGTAATCGGGCAGCAAAACAAGTGGTATTTACAGTTGCTGCGATATCATTAGGTCTGACATTGATATGCCTGATTGGAAGAGAAGGACTGCTTCGTTTGATTTTTGGCGAGGTAGAAGCGCAAGTAATGGATAATTGCCTGGTATATTTTCTGATAACAGTACTTTCGTTCCCATTTTTAGCGCTTTTTAGTGCAGGAGCAGCATTTTTTAGAGCTGGGGGAAATTCCAAGTTTCCGATGAAGGTATCAATTATTTCTAATATGATTAATATTGTTGGAAATGCGGTATTTATCTATGGGTTTCATTGGAGCGTGGCAGGAGCAGCATTATCGACGCTGATTTCCAGGGTGTTTTGCACCATTGTGATTTTCTATTATCTAAGGAAACCCAAGCAGATAATTGTAGTCAGGGATTATCTTAAAATTAGGCCAGATATGCCGCTGATAGCGAAAATTATGGCAATTGGAGTACCTTCTGGTATCGAAAATGGTATGTTTCAGTTTGGTAAACTGGCTATTCAGTCAACTGTTTCCACAATGGGAACGCAAGCGATTGCAGCTCAGGCAATGACAAATATACTGGAAAATGTAAATGGGATTTTTGGCATTGGGGTTGGTATTGGATTGATGACAGTAGTTGGGCAGTGTATTGGTGCTGGAAGAACAGAAGAAGCAAAATATTATATTGTGAAACTGACAAAGGTTGCATGGGTAGGAATTCTATTTTCCTGTCTCTTGGTGTTTGGTATCACCAAGCCGGTTACATGGCTTGCTGGTATGGAGGCAGGAGCAGCGCAGATGTGCTTTGAGATGGTTCTGGCAATTACAATTGTGAAACCGATTGCATGGGTAGGTTCTTTTGTGATATCCTATGGCTTGAGAGCAGCAGGAGATGTTCGGTTCTCAATGATTGTATCCACCATAACAATGTGGTGCTGTAGAGTTGCTTTATGTATATTCTTGGTAAAAGTGTTTCACTTTGGGCCTATGGCTGTATGGATTGGCATGTTTGCCGATTGGTGTATTAGGGCTGTTATTTTTAGCACACGGTTTTTGAGTGGAAAATGGTTAAAAGCAAGTACAATAAAAAATTGAGCGTGCTGGCGCTCAATTTTTTGTTGTGCGCCCAGCGGCGCACGTTTCCAACGGGGCAAGTCCCAAATTCGTCCGGTAGTGGGAAGTATATAGCCGTAGGCAAGAGTGTTCATCGTGAGGTGTAATCTGGAGGAAGCTGGATGTGGGGAACATACTAGCCCACAGGCAAATCTTTGCTCTGCTGCCTGCCATCTGTCATCATGCCAGCCTGCCGGGGAAAAACATCCATAAAAATGTGGTCCAGTCATTCTGTTTCCGAAATTCGGATCTCCTCTACGAGCATATGAACTGTTTTTGATAAGTTTTCAAGTTTGGTATCTTTTTTGCCATACTGTTCTTCCACATTCGTAAAGTGTTAATTGGAAACAGTGTATTATATATTAGTTCAAAAAGAAAGTGGTTAAAATATTTATTACTAAAATAGAACAAAAAAATGTTAAATCTGCATTCCTTTTTCATTCATGCGTTTAATCTGCTTGGCAATTTAATAAGGCTTTACACCTTTTACATATTCTGTTATGATTAAGATGTAGCAATCAATACAGATTTATAGAAAGATAGGTGATTGTATGACTGAAAAAGAGATGTTAAAAATATCAGTCGAAGAATTTTCAAGGTTGCAAAGTTATATGCTTTCGGCAGATAAAGACTCCGAAACATATAAAATTATGAAAATAAGATATATTGAACTGAAAGTTATCTTAACGGCTTCAGGGGTCAATATAACAGAGCTTGACAGAATCAAAGAATAACAATTAATATAGTAACAACTGACCAAAAAGGTGTAAGGTCTTATTAAATTAATAAAGCTTTACACCTTTTTTGTTGCCTGATATATGAGCAGCAAATAGAACGCCGCTGTTTAGGATATTGGTGCGCTGCGCTGTGCAATTCTCAATGCGGAAATAATTGGGATAATCAGTATTCCACAAAAGAAGTTGCTGATTCCATGGATACAATCAAATGGCAAACCTGCAATAATCCAGGCGATGGTTTGTTTCAGGCTGAATCCATACAAAATAGCCTGGGCAGGTGCGTATAAAGTTCCATACAAAAAGCCATGCGCAGCACAGACGGCCATGTATACAATTGGCCGTATTTTTTTGGGTAAGTTTATTGGAAGAAGCATGACAGCACCCCAAAGAACGGTCCATAAATATAAGTATGGAATCCACCATGTTGCAAATCCATAAAAAATACCTGTCAAAAGAACATAAATATAAATCGGATACAAAGCTTTTTGACGATAGACAATTGTGAATGCAATGGTAAATACGCCAACGAGATGAATATTGGGCGCCAATTCCATAATTATCTTTGATGCGTACATAACAGAACCGAGCATAGCGAATACTGCAATTTCGCTTGTGGTTGGCTTTATGCGGCTGCTATGCTCAGAGTGTTTTTTCACTTTTCAACCTTGAAGGAGTAGCTTTCCCCATCCGCTATAGGGGTGGAATCAACGCCGGTCACGGCATAATCTTCGTTGATATAAAATGCCCAATATACTCCATCGTTGTCATAATCGGCTGTAATGCCGTTAACTGTTTTTACAAATAGTCCATATTCGCTGTCTTCACCTTCAATGAGTCCAACTTCCATCAAAGCTTCTCCAACAGTTTCTTTGTCTGTATGAACTTCAAATTGTGTTGTGCCACCTTCTCTGTCTACGACTGTGAATGGAAAGCTTGTACTGCCTTCGCCAATGATTGTTGAATCGGTCTGTGTCTTGGAGTCTGAAGGTGCAGAAGAGGCTGCATTTTCTTTGCCATTACAACCTGTTGTAAAAAGTGCGATAGCCACAATAAGCACTATACAAAGGATGAATGACGATACTTTTTTTGTGTTAGTTTTTTTCATCTTGATATCTCCTTTTTTTAATCGCTGCGCGATAGCACTAAAGTGTAAAGTCGCTTCGACACACTTGTAATGAGAGAAACTTTCATTCGAAAGGGTACTCATAAAAGTTCCTCTCGTGTGCCTTTGCGACTTTACTATCCAACTAAAATTATTTTTCAAGAACACCTGATATTTCTTAGCTGGACTTTAATAATAATTTCCTCAAGAAACTGGCACTCGCAGTTTAAAAGTGCGTTTATTTACACTTTTGTTGAGGATGGGTTCTATCTGGATATTTCGACTTAGCACGTCATTGTTCGGCCTTCTCAGAAAAATTCCAATGGCTGGTCCCAAACTTGTGGCAAATTTGGTAAGAACAATGAAAAAAAGAATAGCAGTTCAAAATATGCTTTACGGCGACGGGCTCGTACAGGATTTGCACCTGATTCCCCAGACAGTCCATTTTTTATGATAATCGTTCAAAGAGATTGCGTCAAGTAATTTTTGATTATATAGGAAAATGCGCTGGCGCTCAAATTTTTATCTTATAGGAAATTGCGAATACGGAACCCATTGAAACAAAAAGCGCAGCTTTTTGCAGATTGAGCGCGCTGGCGCTCAATCTTTTATTAACCATTGGAAATGCTGTTTTAATTTCATGTTTGAATGATAGGTGCAGTCACTTACAATTTTTTCGTGCCGATGGATACTTAACAGCAAGCCGATAAAAACCGCATGAGTCAAAGTAGCGCTGCCGCCATAGGTTAAAAATGGCAGTAAAAGTGATGTCGCAGGAAAGGTGCCAATATTGATAAAGAATATTTCACAGCAGTTGAGCAAGAAGGTCAGTAGGCATGCCACCGATATTATAAAGCCAAGCTGATTTTTCTGACGACGGACAATATAAAAGGCTCGAAGAAGAAACAAAACAATGGCAAACGCCAATACATATCCTGCAAGTCGTCCATAACTGCCAATCAAAAGCAGAGGATAAAAGGTGCTTTCTTTGATAAATATTTCGGAAGAAGGCAATTTTCCAATACCAATCAACTTGCTGTTTGACAGATTTTCGTGGATGACAGTATAAATATAACCTGCTCCAGTTTTGTAGGTATTGGGGTCTAAAATAGCGCGCAGCCGCATGACACGAAAAGAAGTAAGATCAGGACGCAAAAAGGTAATATACAACACAATCAGTACTGGAATAACGAGTAAAATCAGGATTAAGGCGGCCAAAGCCCATTTTTTGTTGACCTGAAACCATTTTTTGTAAATGGCAGTCATTAGGATTGCTGCGCAGATAAAATACAGGTTTAGTATGGTGCTACTAGTCGCAAATGTATTGCCAAGCACAATGGTTAGAAACAGCATCGCAATTCCTTTTAAAATTGCGGAATATCCTTTGCCGCGCAGTTGATACAATACTCCTGCATAAACAGGTGCATACAAGGATACCAGAAAAGACATTCCCGGAATACGTCCATGTATGCGAACTGCTGTCTTACAATGGAAGAAAAAGACTGCTGTCAGAGCAATATATAGAATCAGTCCATATTTTCCAAGAAAGCTGTAATCGAGAAAATAGACACCAATAATAATGCCAAAACTGATGAGCATAAAAAGAAACTGCCTTGTGGCAGGGTAGTATTCAGAAAGCTTTCCGACGGTAAGCATAATAAGGAATCCTGCAATGCTAAACACAAATGTCATTAAAAGCATTTTCCAGTCTAATTGTGGCCTGTGGATACGGTCGAGTGCAATTCCTGTTTCGACAGGATCTCCCATTTCAAGAACTGCTTTCTCAAGAGCTTCTTCATGAGACATTCCAGATTGTTCATAAGTATTTGATTGATCCAGAATATGATCGGACAATTCGCGTGCAATACCTTCGCGCGCTTTTACACATCGGATTTGTTCTGTAAGTGTTTTAATAAATTCTTCCATATAATCACCCCCTAGTAAACTGCACAGAGTACATTTGAAACGGCAGTTTGGTATTTTTGCCATTCATCTTTTTTAAGTTTCAGGTACTTTTTTCCTTCTTTTGTAATGCTGTAATATTTGCGCATTTTTCCATTAACAGCTTCTTCATAAGAAGTCAGATAATTTTTTTCTTCCAAAGAGTGCAGCAGTGGATAAAGCGTTCCCGCTTTTAGTGTAAAAATATTTTCTGATTTTTTTTCGAGATTTTCGATCATTTCGTAGCCATACATATCCTTATTCTCCAAAAGGCGAAGAATCAGCATTGTAGTGCTGCCAGAAATCAATGATTTGTCAATTGCCATTTTTAAATCCTCCTTTTTAAAATCGCTGCGCGATAGCACTAAAGTGTAAAGCCACTTCGACACAGCTGTACTGAGAGAAACTTTCATTCGAAAGGGCACTCATAAAAGTTGCTCTCGTGTGTCTTCGCGTCATTACAAACCAGCAGAAATAATGTTTAAGCTGGACTATTTAAAATCGCTGCGCGATAGCACTAAAGTGTAAAGCCGCTTCGACACAGCTGTACTGAGAGAAACTTTCATTCGAAAGGGCACTCATAAAAGTTGCTCTCGTGTGTCTTCGCGCCATTACAAACCAGCAGAAATTATTTTTCAAAAACACGTGACATTTCTTAGCTGGATTATTGATAGTTTTGTGATCCAGCGCTGTTTAATATATAGATAATCGATATATCTTGTATGCAATTATATATCGACTATCTATATATGTCAAGCAAATTATATATTGGAATTTCGGTAACAGTTCAGAAAAGGAAATGACGTGGAGGTAACGTCTGCGGATGAGCGATTTTAAAAAGGAGGAACATGAGCGACAATACTTAGAATACCTCTGCGTATGAGATTAGGACTCCCCATGTGAAAGCACCTCCATTTCTTCGTGTAACAACTGCAATGGTAAGAAGCCATTACTATTTATCCAGGAAATTTTTCTAAATCTCTTGTGAGAAAGAAAAAATTGCAGTACACTAAAAAAGGGCAGTAATATATGGAAAATGATTGGATGACAGATACATGCATTGAAAAAGAATTAGACGGCAGGAACTATTATCTTTATAGATATGGAAAAAGCAGTCAAAAATTACCAATATTTTATTGGGGAATTATGCAGAATCAAAAAGATGCGGTTGACAAAGTGATATCCTATTTGAAAGCCTATGCAAGTGATGCGGATTTTGTATTGGTGGCATATGTGTCAGAGAATTGGAATGACGCGTTTTCGCCATGGGCGGCGCCGCCAGTATTTGGAACAGAATCTTTTGGCGGCAAAGCAGATCAGACGCTGCAGTGGCTTATAGAGCGCATTCCTGACATTGAATCAGATATATCTGAGTACATAACAAATACTCAAGAAAGGCTGCGTTTTATAGTTGGATATTCACTTGCAGGTCTTTTCAGCTTGTGGGCATACTGTGAGAGCAGCGTTTTTTCTGGAGTGGTAAGTTGTTCTGGCTCATTTTGGTATGATGGTTTTCTGGAATATTTACACAAACAGGAAGCTGCTTTTGACAGAAATACGAAAAGTTTTATTTATCTGAGTCTTGGAGACAAAGAAGATCGGACAAAGAACTGCCGTATGTCGTCTGTCAAATCCAATACAGAAGCAATATATAAACTTATATGTGAAAAAAATAACAATTTGAAATCTACATTTGAGTGGAATCAGGGCGGGCATTTTTCGGAACCGGATTTGCGTGTGGCAAAAGGCATCAACTGGGTATTAAAAAACTGTGTTTGATGTGAATCTCACTTTGCTTTTACAAAGTGCAGTGATAGAAGCAAAAAAATAAAAACGAAGGTATAAGGAGGAGTACAACATGAATATTCCAAGCAATGAGAGATTGGAAAAGGTGTATGGAGAAGGAGTGGAGAGTGCGGCGCGTTTTACTGCGCTTGCAGAGAACTTCAAGAAAAGATATGGTCATGATGAGGCCGAATTTTTTTCATCACCTGGCAGAACAGAATTGATTGGCAATCACACAGACCACAATGGCGGCAAGGTCATTGCTGGAAGCATTGACCTGGATACAATTGGTGCTGCCCATTCAAATAACAGCAGTATTATCCACATTACAAGTGAAGGGTATAAGAAAGAAATAACAGTTGATATTGAAAAGCTTGACAGTGTAAAAAAGGGAGGCGGAACCGAGGCGCTTCTTGCAGGTATGATGGAAGGCGCTCAGAAATTTGGTTTTCAAATAGGTGGTTTTGACGCATATGTGTCAACCAACGTGATTGCGGCAGCGGGAGTAAGCTCATCAGCTTCTTTTGAAATGCTGGTATGTACAATCGTTAACCATTTCTTTAATGAAGGAACTATGAGCTGTGCAGATTATGCGAAGATTGGCCAATATGCTGAGAATGTATATTGGAATAAAGCTTCAGGAATGATGGATCAAATGGCATGTGCAGTAGGCGGACCAGTGCTTTTTGATTTTTCAAATGGCAGTCAGCCAGAATACAAACCGCTCGATTTTTCATTTCAGAGCAAAGGATATCGCCTTGTAATTGTCAACACCGGGAAAGGTCATGCTGATTTGAGTGAGGAGTATTCAGGTATTCCCAATGAAATGAAAGAGGCGGCAAAAGTGCTTGGCGTAAATATTTTGTGCGAGACAAATCTTGAGAACCTGCTTGCGCATGCAGATGAGATTCCAAATGACAGAGCAGTTCTTCGTGCGATTCATTTCTTTGAGGAAAACAGAAGAGTTGAGGAGATGGCGGCAGCAATAGAACAGGATGATACAGATAAGATTTTGAGGCTTGTCAATGAGTCTGGAACATCTTCATGGGAGTTATTGCAGAATTGTTATTCACTTCAAAACTGTAAGGAACAGAAAATTTCATTGACGCTTGCTCTTACGCAGCTATTCCTGAATAAAATTGGCAAAGGAGTGTGCCGTGTACATGGTGGCGGATTTGCAGGTGTTATTATGAGTCTGGTACCTCTTGAAGAAGTGGATAACTATGTGAAGTATATTTCGAAATATGTTGGCGAGAGTAATGTATATCCTATGAACATCAGACCAGTAGGCGCTGTTAGAATATAACATAGAGAAATTTATTATGAAGCAGGGGAAGAAACAATCCCCTGCTTACTTGATTAGATTACTGTAAAAGTCTTTGTTTGCGTTATCAATAAAGGTATGGAGAAGGAATATGGAAATAAAATATTATGATATTGGAGTGAATCTGTTTTGCAAACAGTATCCAAATCCTGAGAAGATTATACAAGAAGCAGAAGAAAATGGCGTATGCTGTATTTTAACAGGTACAGATCCCAAGGAAAACAGAAAAATCAATGATTTTGTAAAAACACATAATGTATATGGCACAGCAGGAATACATCCACATAATGCAGACCGCGCCAAGCAGGAAGATTTTGTGCTGATAGAGCAGATCTTATCTGAGAATAAGAATGTTGTTGCAGTAGGGGAGTGCGGTTTGGATTATGATAGGATGTTTTCGACCAAAGAAAATCAAATTCGATGCTTAGAAAAACACATTGTCCTTGCAGAAAAACTGAATAAGCCCTTATTTCTCCATGAGCGCAGCGCATCAGATGACTTTATCAAAAGGTTTAAAAAGCATCCAGATATTTGCAAAGGATCGGTAGTGCACTGCTTTACAGGGGATAGGGCAACCGTAGAAAATTATTTGTCAATGGGCTTTTGTATTGGCACAGTTTTGACGATTAAAATTTATTTTTGACTATCAAACTGTATATAAAATTTAA
>CAJUKA010000078.1 GCA_910586585.1 uncultured Lachnospiraceae bacterium | reverse complement strand
TACTGGGGTTCACGGGCTTCTTAAGCAGCGCAAACTTTTTACTCACAAGTAATATATATTATACCAATAAACACTAACATATAATTCAAGTTGCTTCTATAAATAAATTGCCATATACTATAATAAAATCGCCATAATATTATAAAAACAAGGTATTTTATATGAAATATTATAATTTTTTGACCTGCTCGGAACAACAGCAGATAGTAAGTGAAAACCAGTATGAAAAGACAGTATACAATACGCCTTTGTTTCCATGCGGCGCTTATCTTGACGTTTACAATGGAGATTCCTGCTTATGGCATTGGCATGATGAAATAGAAGTTGGTTATGTAAGGGACGGAGTTTTAAATGTTTTTGTGAATGATTTGCAATATACATTGCACAAAGGAGATGGAATTTTTATCAATACTGGTGTTCTGCATATGTATTCTGGATGCAAAAATATAAAAACAGAATTTCCGAATATTGTTTTTATGCCATCTTTCATATATGGCACCAAAGAGAGCATTTTTTGGACAAAATATGTTCAGCCATTAACAGAATCCATAAGTCTATCTCATATTATTTTTTCGGAAGATTCTGTATGGCAAACAGAACTGCTCCGTCATATGCACCAGGCAATAGAATTTTTTGAACACAGGATAAAAGATTCTGAGTTTCAGATACGTTCGCATTTATCAGAGATGATATTCAAAATTTGTCAAAATAATACGGTGCAGTTAGAAGAGAAAGGACATAATAAAATAGAGATTGACCGTATTCGAAGGATGCTGGCATTTATTCAGCAGTATTATATGAATCCAATACAACTACAGCAAATTGCGGATAGTGCTTTCATCAGCAGCCGAGAATGCCTGCGCCTTTTTAAAAATGTGCTTGGAACCAGCCCCAAACAGTATGTGATACAACTGCGTCTGCAAAAAGCAAAAGATCTATTGTCTGAAACAACGGCACCAATTTCAGAAATTTGTGCTCATTGCGGGTTTCAGGATCAAAGTTATTTTACCAAAGTATTTCGGGAACAATTTAACACGTCTCCAACAAAATTTCGAAAAAGTCACATTACAAATATTTGACAATTATAATTCATGCACAGGGAATATTAAAAAGATAGTCTTTGCCGTGTATTTGGAGATAACGTTCAATATCAGTGGCGTGAAAACGATGATAAAGTGGTTATTCCGGATGTTTCAATTAATTGTAATATGAGAGATAGAAAGAATGTTTCTTTTACTGGAATACCACGTTTTGTAATGGAAGTATTATCAGATGCAACAGAATGGCTGCGGAGAGGGGAAAGACGCTGTTTTTCTTGCCAGAAACGGTTATATTGTAACGGCTTTTGATTTGTCTGAAACCGGAATAGAAAAGGGGAAAAAGCTTGCAGAAAGAAATCACAGCAAACCTGAAAGAAGACAGAAGAAAACATTTTTAACTGCAATAGCGGCGGAATCACACACCAGCATTGTATGGATATTATGATTGCGGAAAGGATGAAATAATTCTATTATGAGAACATTGTATGTGACTGATTTAGATGGAACTTTAATGTGGGATGATAAAACAATTTCAAATGAAGGCGCTGCCATATTGAACCGTCTGCTTTCCCAAGGTATATTTCTTACATATGCGACCGCAAGATCGCTTAGCTCCGCTTCCGAAATCACAAAAAGTATATCTTTTAACCTGCCTGTTATTATCCGCAACGGAACAATCCTTGCCGCTCCTCAGTCTAAGAAAGAAATCGAGATCTCAAAGTTTGGAGAAGAATTACAGCACATACAACAGGCTTTGGCTGACGTCTCCATCCCCGGCTTCGCCGAATGAAGTAAAATTATATCTGGCAGGAAGAACGAATGAAGGTTTTCAGGATTATCTGCAAAACCATTCTGCGGACAGGCGTATCCATATGGTTGATACAGAAGATAAATTGTACGAGAGGGAAACCTGCTACTTTACATTTATTGCTCCCCAAAATGAATTACAGCCACTTTATGAACGCGTAAAACATATAGAGGGAATTAATTGTGTTTTTCAACAGGATAAATACAGACCGGAATATTGGTTAGAACTGTGTCCGGGGAATATTTGGAGAATAATGTATTGTTGGAAATGTCTAAGAGAGTACTTGGGCGGTTAAAGAGTATGTCAGATGAAGAATTTGCAGGAATTGATTTTATAGCGGCAGAGTAAGAAAAGGCGGCAGACATGAGGAAAGGATTTTTCCCTTGTCTGCCGCCTTTTTCTCTTGGCATGAGTCTTTTAACGTTTCTCATAAGTCTTTTATCGGCAAAAGTAGAAATAGATGCAAGCGTCTTTTACACTTTCTCTTATTTAAATATGGAAATTCAGATGAGGAGATTTCATACAAGTAATATTGTTGTTACAGGTGGTTACCGTGTGGACAGCAGAGAGGGTTGTAAATTGAAGCAAAGTTACTTTGAATATACGATTGTAATGGTGGAGGGGTTAGCAGTTTTTGTTCAGTTGGATGAAAAGATTACTCCACCGAAGGTACATAGAGTAGTGGCGGTAAATGAGGCTGTTTATAATTTTGACGAAACAGCATTGCTCTATATGGAATCATTAAAAGATCATATCATATGGCATTACGGGGATGAAAGCGTTGAATCAATAGATACCCTGAAACGGTTGGAACAGGAATTGTCCGAGGATTTTATCCGGATTCACAAAAGCTATATCGTAAATAAAAGAAAAGTATCCAGCATACAACGATGCAGTGTTACGATGGCGAATGGGGATAATATTCCAATCCCTTATAAGAAATATGTGGAAGTCAGGGAAAAACTTCAATTTTTGGTGTAAATGAGTGATTGGTCGGTTGTGATGAGTCACTGGTCGGAAATTGTAGATTGCGTTTAGGATTTGTGCAATAATGCAGGCGAACCATTTTACAAGGGTTCATGTCAAGGAACTAATGTAAAACAATCAAAAAAATAAGGAGGATGTTATGAGTGTTAGTTGGAAAAGTTTTGACAGGTGGGCAAGAAGCAAGGGGTATACTGTTACTAAAAATGGGAAAAAAGATGAAGTGATTGAGGGGGTTGATTACGCTGACGGAACGAAAGGCGTACCTATTGCTACGGGACGCCATAACAGCCCGGATGAGGTTCCGCCTTATCCGCTGCAGGAAATCGCATATCGCCTTGGAATAACAAAACGGCAATTGGAAGAACAAATGAATGAGTATTAGGAGGGAACGATGATGAGTAATGAAAGTAAGTTAGATTTAAGTTTCTTAGAGGAGCCTTTTAAGGAGCGTATTGCGGAGCTTGAAAAACCTAAGATGCTTAAGTCGGCAGGACTTGACAATATGCAGGGAGAAATGTCAATCTCGGAGCCGATGATGATAAGCGCAAATAATGGGATGACAGGGGATGATTATAATGCCTGCTCCTCGATTGTAAGCGCTTGCCGGAATATGATCCAGCAGGTCATTGTAGAAGCTAATCCGGGGAATGAAGAGAAAGCAATCCTTGATATGGGTGCATGGGTGAAAGGCTTTCTGAAATTTCCATTTCCTATTTTCCAATTTATCGACTATCAGAAGGATACTTATAAGGAGGATAATTTCAGCTTTTCGGCAGATACCAATGCGGTAGAGAAAATACTGACCGTAAAAGGCGTGCCTGACCTAAAAGATGCAGTGTTTGCCGCATTGCATTCAGCAGGGGAAGATGGAAAGCTGGCGGCTTACAGTAAAAAAGAAAGAGATTTTGAATATTTTGGGATTATCAACGCATACACGCAGACGGATATTTTTATCAGGGTGATACGCTTTACAATGCATATGCAGAATACAGATGTTCAGGCTTTATGCACAAAAACACAAAAGACAGCTTTGAACAGTGAATATGTAACATACCGGTTCAGCGCAGATAAAGGACTTATGATTAAATTGCAGGAAGTTTTGAGTGCTGGAATGGTAGAAGACATTGCGGGGGAGCTTCTGAAGTTTATCAAAGCGCAGAGCCGACATGCGCTTGATCATTTTTCAGAAGAAGTAAACGGGAGTAAATAAAATGGCTCGGTGTGTAAATGGGACAAAAATGGCGACTACCAATGCAGAAATTAAATGTATGTTTGAAATGGCAAAAGAGGTTTTTGAACAACCAGAAAAGGAAAAGACCATAGATGCCCCCAATCAGAAAGAACAGGAATTTACCGCAGTCATTTTGGAAGGGAAATATCTGGATAAAACGATAAATACCATTGCGGGCGGTGAAAAACTCTCTTTTTCAATAACGGATATTTTGGAGAATAAAGAGGAAACTGCTTTTCAGGTAAAAGGAAGCGTTTTATTGCCTGAAAAATGTGAAACAGCAGCGCTGCATATGATGGAGTTTACATACAATGCAGACGGACCCTTGCAGCCCGTGGGACTGTGCGACACTGTATTTGCAGAAGATTCACCGGAAACTGTAGAAAATATATGTACGGTTCGTAAAGCATTGCTGAATGCATGGCATTTGGGCATTATGATGACATTGGCTGTCATAAATGGAGAAAATGTCGGGGTAATATCCAAGTTTGCCATGTTAAATGAAGAACAAAATGAATTTTTTGAAAGAAGGAAAGGATAGCATGGATAAAAAAGAACTACTCTATAAGTGTGCGGAAATGTTTGAGAAATATTATGCCCACCTGTCAGGAAAAAACGACAGGCATACAGTGTATTTCTTT
The DNA here is from genome assembly GCA_910586585.1 of uncultured Lachnospiraceae bacterium. Taxonomy (GTDB): domain Bacteria; phylum Bacillota; class Clostridia; order Lachnospirales; family Lachnospiraceae; genus COE1. Next base: position 15,888 of record CAJUKA010000078.1, on the reverse strand, counting down.
GGACGCAGGGGATATGGAACTCTGGAAGTCGGTATATTATGCAGAATTACAGAAATATGCGGATATTCAGGATGCGGACTTTTTTCAGCCAGATGGTCAGGGAAAAAATCAGGATTATGGCGTTGGGAGAGATGGGCAATTTGTGCTGTATGAGTATTGCAATATAAGGTATCAATTATACCGCTGTATGGTACTGGAGCAGATGAGGATGATGGGCGTGGAGTCATTGCCCAAAGGACAGATAACGGACATTGGGGAACTGCTGAAAATACTGGAGGGTTATGTTCCGCAGCTTATGCACAAAGGAACGAAGGACTCGCAGTTGCTGAGCTTTCGTGATGAACATAAAAAAATCTGGGATAAGTTTTATGAATTAAACAGGAACGAAGAACTGATACCAGATGGGAGATTTTTCGGTGACATTCAGAGCAACCCAAATTATGGAATTGGAAAGGACGGCGCCTTTTATGGGGTAGAGCTGCTTCATTTTCTTGGGAACTGCTATAAAATAATAGCACACTTATTGAACGGATAAGATAATTGGTACAGCTCACTTAAAAGTCGGACAACTTATGAAAAAGTTATCCGGCTTTTTTTACTTATGCCGTCAAATGTTTGAGTTAGGACAAAGCAGTTGATTTTATCTCCTGAATTTGATATTGTCGCTATATAACGAAATAACAGATTTATAAAAAGAAGGGCATATCAAAATGAGAAAGAAAGCATCTTTATTGGGAATACTGTTTGCATTTGCGGCGATATGTCTGGTGACAGGAACATTCTATGCCATTGACAGAGCAGGATTTCAAAATATATATCTTCAAGATTTGGAATCAGTAGATTTTGGCTGGAAGTATGAGATACGGACAGCACAGGGGGAAACAAAGAAAGTCATCCCACAGTACATTGATGAATACAGCTACACTTTATCAAACGAGTCATACGATGCAGTCAAAGAAAGCAGAATCGTGACGGAGTATCTGCAAAGTGCAGAAATAGAGATGGAATATATGCAGTGCGGGATAGAGGTATTTCTGAATGATACGCTGCTGTATAGCGATTTTCAGGCAACAGAACGGGACTCTGCCGGTTATCTGCTGGTTCGCGATGCGGATATTCCGGAGGAGTTTAGAAGCGTGACGATAAATATGCCGGATGAGTATCAGGGAAGTGAGCTGACGCTGATTACTTACTTCCCGGAAAATGCAGAGTGGCGCAATCCGGTGACACCGAATTTATTAAATGAGAATACGCTATATGCCGCAGCAACCGCAGATACCGTCAAGCCGATGCTCTGGCTGGTGTTTTTGGGCGGCATGACATTGGTACTGGCAGTCTTTTGTATGATTTCCATGCTTCACTGTCATTTCAGCCCGAAACTGATTATCCTGTTTTTTGTTTATGCTGTTTCTTTTTCTGCATATGCCTGTCAGTCCGTGATGGGATTTTACAGCGGATTGCAGGAACAGATTAACAGGATGCTGCCGATGGATGTGGGTACAATAGAAATGCTGATGCTGATTATCTGTGCAATAACTATTCTGGTATTTGAGGTATGGGAAAGCAGAAAGAGACAGAGAAAGTTTCTGCTTGTTCAGGTATTGTTGTTTGGCTTGACAGGATTATTCATTACCACAGTGCAGCAGTCCACTGAACTTACAAGAGGGATAACATCTTATTTCCCGTCAATCGTAAATTCCATATCTTTCGGTCATTTTGTCCCGCTTGTAAAGCTGGTTTCCTCAGTTATCATTTACACCATTACACTTTTGACGGTTGTGCAGTTTGTGCAGTGGCGGCTGTCGGAATGGCAGAAGAAAACAAGGCTCTTGGAACACAGCAGGTTTGCGAGGGAAAATTATGAGCTGGTCATGCAGGTGGACGAGGATTCCCGGAGAAGAAACCACGAGGTAAAGCACCATATGCAGACGTTGTATTCTCTGCTGATGATGCAGGAAGCGGATGAAGCAAAAAGCTATATTGAGAAAGTGATAAAGGAAGCGGATCAGTATATGGAAATGACTTACAGCGAAAACATCGTGTTAAGTTCCATTGTGGGCATACGGCTGAATCAGGCAAAGAAAAGTGGAATTGACGTACAGTGCCATATCCATGTACCCTATGAGCTGGAAGCGGATAATGTGGATTTAAGCGTCCTTCTTTCCAATATGCTTGAAAATGCAATGGAGGCGTGTATGCGCATGGAGAATCGGGAAGGGGCTTATATCAGACTGGAAATTCGGAAAAAGCAGAGATTTCTGTTCATCGAGTGTGAAAACAGCGTTGACAGAAAAGAAATTACGGAAGATGGGCAGATAACGATAAAAGATGACCGAAAAAGTCATGGGTTTGGTCTGGATGCCATGAAAGCGGTGGCAGAGAAATATGCAAGCATCATTCAGATGGAACGTGAGCCGGACAGAATTACAGTGCGGACAAACCTCTGTCTGCCGGAATAAGATAAGGAAAGCAGAATCCGGGTATGATACAGGCTATATCCGGATTTTTTGCTGGCTGGCATACAGTAAAAAGCTGTTTTGCAGTTCCAGATACCTTGACTGGCTGATTGGAAGTATCTTTCCGGTACTCAGGGTAAGCTCGTAACGGGTAATGCTGTCAATATGCTCCATATTGATCAGATAACTCTGGTGGGAGCGGGCAAAGACAGAGGACGGGAGCTGCTGCGCCAGCTTATTCAATGAACAACGGAGTTCTCTGGTTTCCCCGGAGGCTAAATGAAGACACGTCATATGTCCATAGACCTCACAGTATAAAATATCGGCTATATTAAGCGAAAGGATTTCACCGGATAAATTCAAAAGAACCTGACTCGGCATATGCCTTTTCAGAAAAATATCAAAAGCATACCGGAGCTTCGCATCTTCAATTGGCTTCAGCAGATAAAGGATTGGCGCAACATCATAACCCGCTATGGCATAATCCTGTGTAACAGTAATAAAAACAATATCTATCGGAATATTCTCCCTGCGTATCTGTTTTGCGAAGGAGTATCCGTTCTCGTTATCTAAAAGAATGTCAAGAAAAACCAAGTCAAAAACAATCCCTATATTGATTCTTTCCAGAAAAGAAGCGGTATCATAGAATTCTTCTGTTTCGGCATCTATATTTTTTGATACAAGCGCCTTATTGACTTTCTTATGAAACTCGTCGGCAAAACGTCTGTCATCGTCACAAATGGCAATACGATACAAAACAATCATTCCTCTCATAACAGAATAACTCTATTATAGTTGAAAAAAGGCGAAAAGTAAAATCTGATTTTGAGTTAGGTCGTTTTTTGCATGGATTAGGGTTACAATTCACACTTACGCCAGATTTCTCATATACTTACAACGATTTCGGTGTGAATTGCAACAATTGATGCACACAAAATGCTAAAAAGCACGCATTTTGGCGCTTGCTCCGACGCCATGCAGCAAGTGCATGGCGCGGGTGTGAAAAGTAACGGATTAGGACAGATATATTGATTTTTGTAAGAAAAAAATGGATAATGCAAAAGATTGTGTCACATTTTGAAACGCAAAAAACACGCTATCAATATTTTGGTGCAGACGATTTTGAAGGCAGGTGATTTCTAATGCCGGACAGGGAGCAGATTTATATAGAGTATGTGGATAAGGTCAGACGATATGTGAAAGGGAAGATACAAAACCAGCAGGAGGTTGAAGATTTGGTATCTTCCATTTTCGTAAAAGTGTATCAAAATATCAGTTCATTTGATAGGAAAAAGGCATCCATATCCACATGGATCTATACAATTACGAGAAATACGGTCATTGACTATTTCAAGGCACATAAGATTGTCTGTGAACTGCCGGGGATACTGGAATACACAGAGGAGGGATTTGAGGAAATTTTGAAAAAGGAAACGCTGGAGGAGCTTGCGGAAGCACTGGAACAGTTGGAGCAGCGGAAACGTGACCTTATTATCCTGCATTATTATTCGGGATATACATTGAAACAGACAGCGGAAAAAATGCAGATGTCCTATGCAAATGCCAAAATCATGCACACAAAGGCGCTGCGTGAATTAAAGAAACTGATGGCATGGTAAGGTTTACCATTGTAAAAGCAGAATGGAGTGAATGTGCCCCCTGTGGTCACGGTTTTGACCCCTCCCTTTGTCCAATGTGACCCCTCTGTTTACTTGGAGAACCGGCTTGACACGCTTGAAAAAAAGCAGTTTTTTGAGTATAATGAAATTGTAGCAGGGGCGGGGATGTGACAATTTCACTGCCATACATTCATGAAGAAAGGCGGTGGATACCGTTGAAAGCAGATACAGTTACAAAGGATTATGTAAAAGATACAGGCGTGTTTGCCGATATTTTTAATTACTATATTTACGGTGGGCGGCAGGTGATCCTGCCGGAGCAGCTCACGGAGCGTGATTCCACGAAGATAGCGCTGCCATACGGTGCGGACGGCGCAGTGGTTCCCGTCCAGAAATTCCGTGATGTGCAGAAGCTGTATGCGGCAATGACGGATGGGAAGATGGAATATGTCCTTTACGGCGCGGAGAACCAGGCTGAAATCCATTATGCTATGCCTGTGAAGAACAATCTCTATGATGCGTTGGAATACGCAGGGCAGGTGGAAGAGGCGGCAAAGTCGCACCGGAAAGAAATGAAGCGGAAAAAAGAGAAGGGGGAAGCGTTTGCTGAAGAAGGCGGGAAAACACCAAGCGCAGGTGAATTCTTAAGCGGTTTTTGGGTGGAAGACAGGCTGGTACCATCTATCACGGTGACTGTATTTTTCGGCTCGGAAGAGTGGGATGGGCCGTTGAGCCTCTTTGAGATGATGGATGTGTCAGAACCGGAGGTGCTTGCCTGCATGGACAATTACCATGTGCGGCTGATTGCACCGGCGCAGATGGCGGATGAGGAGATTATGAAATTCCAGTCCAGCATGCGGGAGGTTATGCTGTTCATCAAGTATTCGAAAGATAAGGAAAACTTAAGCAGGGTACTGTCGGCCAATGAGAGGCGTTTCCGGGAAGTGGAGCGTAGGGCGGCAGATGTGATTGAAGCAATCACAAATTCGGGCATAAAATATGATGAAGAAGACGAGGTGGTTAATGTGTGCCAAGCGATTCAGGAAATGAGAAAAGAATCTGAACGGGATGGGGAATTAAAGAAGGCCAGGGAAGCGGCTGGAAAATTGTATGAAATGGGACTTGATACAGATAAGATAGCCCAGGCGGTTGGCTATGCTGTGGAAACGGTAAAGGGTTGGCTTGGGCTTGAATCATAATGCGAGGGTGTGTGCTGATATCCCTGAACAATATTTAACAGCGGCACAGGCGGCTTTCTTAAATTGATGCCATAGGATTTTTGGTACTCGCAGGCAAAAGTATTGAAGAATGGCTTAAAATCAAGGTTTTTTAGGATTGGTGGGGTTCACTGGAATGGTTGGTGAACCCCTATTTTTGTGTTTTTTGATGCCGCTGATAGGATGGCGATAGGGGAAAATTATACTATCACGCAAAAGTCGGCAGTTTCCGTGATAGTATCTGAGTTTTGCGTGAAAGTATAAGGGTTTCCGTGATAATATGAAGTTTCGCCTGTTTGTAGAAAAATGCTGTTGAAATATGGGAGATATTATCGAATTTTGTCAGGGTGTCTCCTTCCCCGGCGGATACGGACACGGAAAGCCCACAAAGCCCGTAAACACGGCACTTTTGGCACTACATAGCTTTCAGAGTTACATTATTTCCGTGTGCTTTTAGAGGCATTTTTACATTTGCGAGGGTGCGAACTTTTGTTCTGGGGTTGTTTTGCCTGATAGTATATACTCGTAGGCAAAAGTCGCTTATTATCACGGAAACTCGGATACTATCAGGCAAAACTCCATACTATCACGCAAAAGTCGATACTCGCAGGCAAAACCCTTATAGCCCGTGAGTTTTCGTGTCTGTATAAGGGTTTCCGTGATAGTACACATAAAAATGATAAAAATATCTTGCAAAACTGTTTTTTTAAAAAACATTTTTATTCAGCGCAAAGCTCTACCAATACAATCTCCGGACGGTTATTGAAGCGGAACGGTATGATGCTGTTGCCAATGCCGCGGCTGACGACCATGTCCGTGCTGCCATCCGTATACAGCCCTGCATCAAATTTGGGGAACAGTCCCTGATTGGGTGCAATCAGCCCGCCGATGAGGGGCAGGCGGAACTGGCCGCCATGTGCATGGCCGCTTAAGACTAAACCAATACCGCAGTCTGCATAAGTTTCAAACAGCTCCGGGCGGTGGGAGAGCAGGATTGTGTAGCTGCCTTCGCTGCCGGCCAGGGATTCTAATTTTGTACCGGCCATAGAAGGCACTTCCCCGAACATATCACCCTTAACTGTAAAATCGGGATCGGAAAGCCCGATAAGCATAATCTTTCCACCATCCCGTTCCAGCCATACTGTTTTATCCTCAAGAACAGTCACGCCAGCCGTTTCAAGGCCGGTTCTGAGCCGCCCATACTCTGTCAGGCGGGCTTCGTGGTTGCCTGTCACATAGTAGACGGGTGCGATCTGGACGGCCTCTTTTGCAAAGGAAAGGGCTGTGTCTATGTCTGTATGTGTAGAATCTACAAGGTCCCCGGTTATCACAATAATGTCCGGCCCGCTCTCGGACAGCATCCGCAGCAGCGTGGAGTTATCCTTTCCAAATTCGGCATTATGAAGGTCGGATACCTGTGCGATACGGAACCCGGAAAAGGCAGGAGGGATCCGGCTGCTGGAAATGGCAGCGGTGCTTACCATCAGCGCAGTGTTCCCCCATACTGTCCATATGATCAGAGCCAGCAGCACGGATACCGTGCAGAATGCGGCTGTCTTTTTTGGAGAAAATCTTTTTTTCATTTCTTTTTTCACCCCATTTCCACTGTTATGCCCCTGGACAGGCAGGGACTTCCCGGCATCACATTAAATGCGTGTCGCTCCATTTTTTCATGTCTCTCAAAATAGGGATGAAACTTTTCCCCAGGTCAGTCAGGGAATACTCCACCTTCGGCGGCACTTCCTGATAGATATAGCGGGAGATGAAGCCGTCCTGTTCCAGTTCGCGGAGCTGCTTGGTAAGGGTGGACTGCGTGATGTCCCCAAGCCTCCGCCTCAGTTCCCCGAACCTCTGCACTTCATATTCCGCAATGTACCATAATATCGTTATCTTCCATTTCCCGCTCAGGATGTTCTGTACCCTGACCATAGCCGCACATTGGGGCAGCGGCGCTTTCATATTGCTCATGTGGTTCCCTCCTTTTGCCAGCATTATACTATATCCGCTCTTTCAGTTCAAGGTACTATGCTTTTTGATACCGGTATCATTTTTCGCACTATAAACGAAAAAAGACAGTACTTTTCTTTTTCCTGCCAGTTGTTATAATGTGATTCAAGAAAGGAGGCGGACGGGATAAACACATCAGTGGATATAGCGGGCATCACATTGAAGAACCCGGTGATGCCTGCGTCCGGGACATTCGGCTCCGGGCAGGAATACAGCGGGTTTGTGGACCTGGACCGGTTAGGGGCAGTGGTCACAAAAGGCGTGTCCCTTGTCCCGTGGGAGGGGAACCCCACACCAAGGATCATGGAAACTGCCAGCGGCATGATAAACGCGGTGGGGCTGCAGAATCCGGGGATTGAAGTCTTTATCAGGAGGGACCTCCCTTTCCTCAGACAGTTTGACACGAAAGTCATTGTCAATGTCTGCGGCAGCACCGTGGCGGATTATCTGGGAGCCGTGGAACGGCTGTCCGTGCAGGGGATAGACATGCTGGAGATCAATATTTCCTGCCCCAACGTGGAGCATGGCGGGATCGCTTTCGGGCAGGAGCCGGGCATGGTGGAGTACATCACGAAGGAGATAAAAAAGAAAGCGGCGCAGCCCGTTTCCATGAAGCTGACGCCGAATGTCACGGACATAACGGAGATTGCGAAAGCGGCAGAGGCAGGGGGAGCGGATGCGCTCTCGCTGATCAATACCATCACGGGCATGAGGATTGACGTGAAGAAAAGGACGTTCAGCGTGGCGAATAAGACGGGCGGGCTGTCCGGACCCGCAATAAAGCCGGTTGCGCTGCGGATGGTATGGCAGACCTGCCGGGCAGTAAGCATCCCGGTCATCGGGATGGGAGGAATCCAGTCGGCGGAGGACGCCCTGGAGTTCATCATGGCCGGAGCCGCAGCGGTGGCAGTCGGTACGGCAAATTTCAGGAACCCCTGCGCCATGCCGGAGATCATCGGCGGGCTGGAAAAGTACATGGAGGAAAACGGTATCCGGGACTTAAAGGAGATCAGGGGTATCGTCAGTTAGATTTTTACAGACAGGAAGGAGAGATGTTTTATGCATTACACGGGAACGATATGGAGGCCGCCTTATGAGGCTGGGAGCGCACTGGTACAGGTGACGGCGGGCTGTACACACCACAAATGCAAGTTCTGCACGCTCTATGAGGACGTGCCGTTTAAGTTCCGGATGTCGCCTTTATCCGAGGTGGAAGCGGACTTGAAGGAGATCAGCCGCTACTACCGGAACGCAAAGAGGGTATTCTTCACCGGGGCGAACCCTTTTGTATTAAGTTTTGACAAGCTGAAAACGCTGGCGGAACTGGTACGGAAATATTATCCAAAAGTGCAGTCCATCGGCTGCTTTGCCCGCATCACCGATATCACGCCGAAGACCACGGAGCAGCTACGGGAGCTGCGGGGGCTTGGCTACAACAGCCTTACCATTGGCGTGGAGGCGGGTGACGAAGAATCCCTGTCCTTCATGCATAAAGGGTTCGGCACGAAGGAGATCATAGAAGAATGCAAAAGGCTGGAGGAAGCAGGGATGGATTATAACTTCTTCTACCTTGCCGGGATATACGGCTCCGGGCATATGGAGGAAGGGGTGAAGAACACGGCGGAGGTGTTCAACCAGCTCCACCCGAAGGTCATTGTTTCCTCCATGCTGACGGTCTACCCGACCTCGGAACTGTACCAGGAAATCCAGGCGGAGAACTGGACGGAGGAAACGGAGATAGAAAAGCTGTATGAATTGAGGACGCTGGTCGGCAGCCTTGACATAGACACCTATTTTGCAACGATGGGCGCATCGAACTGCATCAACGTGGAAGGGCATCTGCCGAAGGACAGGGAACGGATGGTAAAGTGGCTGGATGAGGTCATCGGCGCTGTGGATGAAAAGGAGCTGCGCAGATACCGTGAGAACCTGCGGCACCTGTAAGGAGGGGAGCCATGATACAGGATATCTCTCCTTACAGGCTGGATACGGCATACCGCGATACAGTCCCGGCCCCGGATGACCGCTTTTTCTCCTTCCAGGGAGAGGATGTGCTTTTGCGGGAAGGGGAGGATGGGTGCAGGAGCCTGCCATCCTTCTGGGATTTACAGTATCCGGCGGGGGGAATGCCCCGTCAGGCTGTATTTCTGTTCCGGGTGGATAAGGAGCCTGTATTCCTGCTGGACGGGGCAGCGCCCGGATGCCGGGGGCTGCGGTATTTGCCGGTCTGCGGGTTAAAAGGCATCCTGCCGGGATGGGCTTTCTTTGCGGGAGTTACAGCCCTGCATTTAAACCACTGGTACGGGAATAACAGGTATTGTGGCAGATGCGGAAGTGCGGTGGAAAAGAAAATGGGGCAGAGGGCGCTTGTCTGCCCGGACTGCGGGAACACAGTATATCCCTGCATCGCCCCGGTGGTAATGGTGGCGGTCATCAATGGCGATAAGCTGCTTATGACTAAATATGCAGGCCGTTCCCTCCCGCAGTGGGTACTGATATCCGGCTTTGTGGAGACAGGGGAGACACTGGAGGAAGCGGCGGAAAGGGAGGTTTTTGAAGAGACAGGCATCCGCATCAGGGACCTGCAGTATTTTGGCAGCCAGCCGTGGGGATTTTCCGATTCCGTGATTGCAGGCTATACCGCAAGGCTGGACGGCCCTGATGAAATCCGCCTTGACAGGAAAGAAATGGCGGAGGCAGAGTGGCACCTGCGTTCCAGACTCCCGGATGAATTGACGGATATCAGTATTGCCCATGAGATGATTGAATCACTGAGGCTTTAAAGGAAAGGCCGGATAAAAATAGCTTTGTACTAAGGATTAAGAGGAAAAGGGCTCACAGGCCCTTTTTCCAATTCTGGCGGTCTGTCGTTTCCGCAGGCAGGCCGGGCGGCCTGATAAGGGAAATTAGTTGGAAAGCGGGGATGCTATATCGGACAAAAAGCAAAAAACTTTAGCCGTTTCGGTGATATTCTGAGATTGAGTTATAGTCGTTTTGTGCAATTTATGGGAGTTTCGTGCAATGGCGTTTGATAGGATGCCTTATAATCCGATATAATTTATGACGGAAAAGTGAGGAAATGCGTATGAAGATAGCGGTCTGTGATGACAGCAGGGAGGACAGGGGCGCGCTACGGGCGCTGCTGGAAGCCTGCGGCCATGATTTTGAAATAAGGGAATATGGCTCTGGCGCGGAGCTTTATGCGGATATGGGGTATGTACGGGAATGCGGCATCGTGTTCCTCGACATCAACATGGAGGGTATGGATGGGCTGGAGGCGGCGAGGAGGATCAAGGCGGAATTGGAAAGCCAGTTCCATCCGGGGCTTTGGACGGCATCACAAGGGAATCTGTGGAAGCGAATCTGAGGAAATCCGGGAGAACAGTGTCATCCGTGGACATGAAGATATAATCTTTACACCCCATTCCGCAGAGGCGCAAAAATATGCGCCCCTGCCGAGGATTATTTGGAAGGAGGTGAAGGCCGGAGAAGTTAGGGTGAGTGGATTTATAAGGCAATGAACCGCTCGGACTTATTGCGAGGGAGCGGGTGCGGCTCTGACTGACAGAGGAGCCGCAATATTAAAGATAATGGAGGATGAAAGGAAATGAATGTTAATGGAATAGGGACAGCGGGATATCCGCTGACAGGATACACTGCAAGAAAGACAGGAAGAAGCGCGGAATCCGGGGCTGTGGGATTCATGGAAACGGTGGAAGAAAAGGCGGCGCAGGGCAGAGCAGCCGACCAGGACGAGAAAGCCTTTGAGATGGTCGGCCGGGGTGCCCCGCAGGAAGTGAAGGATGCGTGGATGGATGCGGCGAAAGAAGTAAATGCGAATGGCATGGGAATCCGGGGCAACGGAATGATGAGCCACATATCGCAGATGATGGTGCAGCGGCTTAATAAACAGCTTAAGGGTGAAACGGAGAATTTTGACATCCTTGGAAGCACGGTGGAATCTGCGATCCAGGCAACGAAAAAGGCGCTGTACGATTTGGAGCATCCAAGGGTATATACGCCAAGGAGCATAGAGGTTCAGCAGGCCCGTATCAAAGAAGGGGAATTTTACAGGGCGTTTTTGGAGAAGCTGGAGAAATTGTAGGATATATTATGGCACAGAAGGCAGGCATCTTCGGCGTTTAGGCAGATTGGGTGCTGATGCGACTCTGGATGACAGGTGTGTGGCTGTTTGATAACTAATTGACAATAATGGAGGATGATCTGACAATGGGAATAACTAATGTAAATGAACAAGGTTCCGCATATGGAGCGGCTTTCAGAAATAAGCCGGTATACTTCATGACGGGAAAAGAGACGGAGGCTTTTTTTGACGGGAAGATGCGCAGGAACATGGAGCTGCGGGAGGATACCTGCACCCTCAGCAGCAATAACACTTACCGCAGGCAGCATACCACTTATGAGGTTTCCGATAAGGACAAAGGCAGCACATTTCTGGATTTGAATTTTCTGATCAAGGATGAGACCAGCAGCCTGAAAGGAAGCCTTAGTGATAAAAAGGATGTGGATTTTTATAACTTCTCCATCCCATTTATGAACTTTCAGCGGAATTATTTTGGCGTTGAGGTTTATATAGATATGCCGGAGGGCTGTGATTACGATCTTACCCTGTATGACGAATACGGCAATCAGGTGGGGAAGGCAGAGTGGGACGGAGAAGGGCGGAAGAAGCTGACCGTCCCTAATTGGGATATCAATACCAATCAATACTGCTTCAAGGTAGAAAACGGAAACGGGGAGGAGATTTCCCCAGATGATTATTATAAGATCAGCTTCCATGTTACTGAAAACAAGGAGCATGAAAAGACTGATGCCGTCAGGGAAGCATATGGGAACCTCCACGGGGCATACAGTCAGAAAGATGAAAACTGGCGGGAATATCTTGATCAATATAATGCCGTCTTAAAGGAGACGGAGCAGAATTATATAAAAGAGCTGGAGCGGCTCCACCAGAAACAGTTTGACAGCCTGCCGGAAGAAAAGAAGTATAAGGGCGGGCGCACCGTGGATGAACTGCTGCAGGACATGGCAGATGGGAAGGACTTAAACGATGCGGAACTGGAGTATGTGAAGATTTTTGCCAACCTGAAAGACATGGAAAAGGCGCAGAATAAAGCGGAGCTGAAAAACAGCTTTTCAGATGATTTCGTAAAGGATCTGGAAAGCATGGGCATTTCCCGTGATGACATAGAAGGGATGCAGGTACGGATCGGGAGCAATGGGGATGTGGCCGTGGACGGGATAGAGGACGAGGGCGTCCGGGAACAGGTGCAGAAGCTGATAGATGAAAAGTACGGTGACCGGATGTACCAGTATTACATAGGGATTGCGGACAGCGTGGGAGACCTGTCCTCCAATACATACCGGTATGCCACGGACATACAGGAAGTCCGGCGCTACCTGAAAGGGGTTACGGGGGAGGACATTTCCTTAGAAAATCTTTATCTGACGCCAGACGGGAAGATTGGAGGGCTGCCGGACAAGGCGGCTGATCTGATCAATAAGACAAAGGACAATGCCAAGATAGAACGGATGAAGGATGCGCTGGTGGATATCATAGGGAAGATCAGGATAAGCGGAGACTTGGGAATTCCCGATTTCACTTCACAGTTCCAGTTCAAGGATGGGGCGTTCTCCGTGGCGGACAGCGGTTTTGCGGTGGATATGGGCGCACTGGATGGCCGGTTTACACCAAAGTCCTCCGGCAATATGTATTCCGATATGTATAAATATCAGTTCAAGAAGGTTTTATAAGACCCACGGCTGCATATCCCGAATAAGCCGCAGCTTGATAAGGCAGGGCAGGTTTTCACGGCGTTCCGTGGAATCGTGGAATCGGGGAGCAGGGAGAGGGAATCTGCTTGGATTTATTACAAGGGAATAAGGGCGGCTCTGACCAACAGAGGAGCCACAGATAGGAAAAGGGATTGTGAGGTGGACTCATGGGAATTTCGGCTTTAAGTACAGTAAATTCTATTAATACAAAACAGCGTATGTCATTGAGCGGCAGAGGGCCTGACTGGTCTATCATTCCAAGTTCCGGGAAAAGCAGTAAATCAAAGGCGGAGTTTACTGACGAGATCAAGGAACTGGCACGGAAGGCTGCGAATACTACAAGCAAGGCAGAATTGGAATATCTCCATAGGCGGCGGACGGAACTATGTGCAGAGTATATGTCTGACGTGTCGCCCGACAGGAAGGCACTGTACCGGCAGGCTGAAAATGCGCTGAAAGAGCAGGGCGGCAATCCGAAATGCAAGGGGAGCGGGGAACTGACGCTGCTTTATTTTCTGGAGGCGGCGGACGGGAGGATGGATGATCTTGCGGAAAAGAAGTTTACGCTGGCCGGGGGCGGAACGCTGACCTGTCCAATCTTGACAGGCGGGGGACATGGCGCAGATATTTATTACCAGGGTACAAAGGTGCTGACATATCTCGGTTCGGGATACGGGTGGGCTTGCGAGAGGACTCCGGCGGAACGGGAAAAGGAAAGGGAGTTTTATGGGATTTATTTTGATGAGTACCGCTCGCTAAAGAATGGCCAAGGGGCAGAGCTGGAGGAGTTACCGGATTATCTGGAGGAGAAGCCGTCTTTTGATAGGAAAGCATAAATAGGGGCATTTGAATAACCAATAAGATTTCAAAAATTCCGTGAGCGCATATCCCCAATAAACCACAGCCTGACAAGGCAGGGCGGGCATTCCCGGTGTTCCGGCAGATTGGGGAATTGTAATTTAATTTTTTGGGAGGTCATGTGTTATGAGAAAACAAGTGCTGGTAATTTTAGTCCTAAGTCTTATATTGACAGTCACCGCTTGCGGAACGTCCAGCGGTGGCGGGGAATCGGAGGTTGGTGGAAACGAAAAAGCCACATTTCAAGCGACTATATTAGAGATACATGATGGACATTATCTGGTTGAGCCTGTTGCCGGAAGCACAGAATTGAACAGCGCAGACCAGATAACAGTTCCCATGACAAATATGAATCCTTCGCCGGAGCCGGAAGTCGGAGATGTTCTGGAAATAGAATATGACGGTTCGATTGCAGAATCATATCCTGCACAAATTACTAATGTGCATAGCATTAGTGTTGTCGAATAGCAGAAGATTCCGCTTTGAAGAGTGTAGGGCGGATTTGATGCAAGGGTATAGGAAAATACCAATGAGAACCGGGGTTCCGGCAGATAGGTGAATCGGGGAGCAGGAGCGGCTCTGACATTAAAATGATGAAAGGGTGGAGAGGAAGTATGAAAAAATGTATCATGTTAGTCTTTATATTGGCAGTAGGTATGTTTAGTCTCGTTGGTTGTGGGGATAAGACAGCTAAAAGCAATGTTTCAGATGCAGATGGAGCGTATTTCAGTAACAATGAAGAAAAAAAACAATTTACTGAAATTATTACAGCTTCTGGTGAGACGCTTGGTATCATTGATAATAATAAAGAAATAGAAAGATTCGTAAAACAACTGGATATTGAATCTTGGAATTATATGGAACAGCTGCCTGAAGATATAGACCTGGTATATAGCTATATATCATATGAGGTAATTGATGAACCTATATTTTTACAGGATGGAATACAGTTAGTTCATATGAGTACCTTAGAATTATATATTTCCGATAAAGGTGAATATATTATACGAGATTATGATCAAGAAATAGAAACAATAGCCAGAATATCAGAAGAGGCGGGACAGTTTCTTAATGCGCCGGAGGACTTAGAGCTAAATAAGAATATAACAGCGAAGGAAATACTGGATGGGTGGGGACTTGATTTTTATGTGCCAAATAGTGATATTGAAAGTGATATTGAAAAAACAGATGATATAGAGAATGCCCGATATTATATAGGAAAAACATCATTTACAGAAAAGGAACTGCGCAGGACTTCTGAAGAGCAGAAGATACAGTTTTACGGAGCAGACAAAAACACTTTGCTGAATGAAATAGACGATATTTCTGAAATAGCGCAATATCTAAACGGGCTGGCTTTGGATCAGTGGGAATATGCAGATGATGCACCAAATCCAGAAGAAGTTGAATGCCAAATTGTCAGATTTATGTTATCAAGGCATAGTAATGAAAAAGAGTTAAAAGAAATGAATACCCAGATACTTTATAAAAGCGATGGTAATTACTATATTGAGGAAATAATTCCGGGTGAATATAGTGATCGGGGAGATATTATAACGCATTATCAAGTGTCAGAGGAGATAGCAAAATATATTTTATCATATTTAAAATAGGTAAAATATATTGAACGCATTGTGCCTTTTCTGTTTTTTGACTAAGTGATAATGGTTGCGGCAAGGCAGGAGATAAATTCCGGGATGGAAGTGCAGGGCGGATTTGATGCGAGGGCATAAGAAGAATACATAAAGAACAAACGATAAAAGGGAACTGGCAGAGACAGGCTGGTTCCCTTGTTACATATCAGTGCGGGGAGATAGCAACAGATGTATTTTGGGGGAGAGGAGGTGGTATTATCCGGAAAATGAAATGCCCGGAGAGATGGTGCAAGAAACGGGCCTGTGATATTGGGGAGACGGGTTCCGGCTGGATTATCGT
>CAJUKA010000077.1 GCA_910586585.1 uncultured Lachnospiraceae bacterium | reverse complement strand
AATCATTTATCTTTACTTTTTCGGACATTACACACAGCAGGAAATCGGGGAACTACGCAAAGGACGCCCCTGCCGCCCGTGCCATCTATCAGAGGTTTATTGACCAGATTGACGAACGCTATGAGGGCTTGGACGAAGCTGACCAGAAAACCGTCTGGTATAAGCCCACAGAAAAGGCAAAGGAATACCGAGCCTATGAGCGTGAGATGCGGGAAAAGATGTATTCCGAAATCGCCGAACGGTGCGGGGAATATGACAGGAAGCATAAAAACAGGGATTTAGGACGATAAGGAGGTGTGAGCCTATGGCTGCAAAGTACCAGCTTACACCCGAAGAAGCCCCGCAGTTCCTTTTCTTCGGCTTCTTTCCAGAGCCGCCACTTCTTTTCTTCTCTGCCATAATTGAATGACATTTCTTTTACCTCCAATCTGAATTTTTTGAATCATCCAGATTGGCAGGCGGTGAACGGCAGTGGATGCCAGAAACAGCCTTACAACGTATTCCAACAAAAAACGACAAAAGAAAAACCGTAAAGGCTGTTAGAGGTTCTTTCTGATATTTGGGTAACTCCGCTATTTTCGTTTTGCTTTACTAAGCCAATTTAGTGGCTTATAGCAAATCCAGAAAATGCGCGAATACCCAAAGTACAGAAAGAACCCTGTTAGACCTTTACGGTTTAGGGAGATTTTAGTTCCAATATGTAGAAATATGACTTCTATTTTTGGGGTACAAAGACCCCATGATTTGATAAAGATTTTTTTAACAGATTATCCTCTGGCTTTCTATGTAATATGTATAAATAACACCCACTGCTTATGGGCATACAAATCCCCCCAAACTTAAAAACAGGTTTGGAGGGTAAAGCTATTTTCATATGGGCGTGAAGATACAGCCCACCAAAACATCGTTTTTTTTAATTTGGTGGACTAAAGATGAAACCGAACCTTTATCCTAAAGATTTTAAATTGTTTCTATACTTCCTCATCTCCATTTCATCCGTATTATCTAATACATATTGCAATTCACTTGTAACCTTTTCACGGTCATATGGAAGATACGCCGTTACGGGCGTGAAATTTGAAACCGTGTTTGCAAATAAATGTGTGCGTATATTTAAGTTGTTGATTAGCATTTGCAGTTCACGGATACGCTCTTTTTCTTCAGCAGGGACAAACAAACCTTGCTGTGCCATCTGGTACAGCTCTGTGTCTGGGAAAAGTGTAAGAGAGTCTACGGAAACAAAATACGGATTGAGCTGGCTGAACAGTTCAGCACTATTCCTTGCATTACGGTACCCGCCATCTTTTCCCGCAAGACCTGTCATGTAAACAAAGTAATATTCAATACCCGCTTCATCTAATTTTCTGCATTGTTCCAGAATATCAGCAGTCGTATATCCTTTATTTGCAAGGGCAAGCGTTTCGTCATCACCACTTTCCACGCCGATACTTAGCCCATTAATACCCATTGCTCTTAATTTCCTTAGCTGCCACACCTCTTTATTTTTAATATCACGGATGCTCGCAAACATAGCCATTGTCTGGCATTTAATCAGATAATCCCTTACGGTCAAAGCCCTAAGTTTCAGATTCTCGTAACTCATGGCAAAAGGATTTGCCCCTGTCCAGAATATTCTCCTTGCATATGGCTGGTAGCCCTTTATCTCTGCTAAATCTTCCTCAAATTCTTCCATAGGCGACATTCGGAAATACTCATTTTTATACAGACTACAAAACTTACATTTATTATAGGTGCAGCCAGAGGTAGCCTGTATGATGACCGAGTGAGCTTCATACGGTGGTCGCCAAGTTCTGCCTGTAAAGTGCATGATTATCGCTCCTTTCCTCCTTCTTGCGCTGCTTTTTGTGAAGATATACCCGCAGGATGCTTTGTGTAGTTCTCTGCACATAACGGTACACCCACAAAATGTTGCTCTTACAGATGATGGACACTTCTTCTATACCGCTGTAATTCTTCTTCACTGACGTTTCCAATGATTTCATCGAGAAATACCAACAGCTTTTCCTTGTCTTTCGGCAGTTGCCCGTGAAACTGGTACGCATTGGAAGCTCCCATTGCCGCAAAGATAGTAGGTATCTGCAAATTTTCAATGAGTGTCCGTACTTCTTTGTATTTTTCAACTTCTCCTTCTTCCTGCCAGTTCCCACGCTGTATTTCTGCAAAAAGTTCAGAATCGGGATAAATCGTAAGCATATTTGCCCCTATGAGCGTAGGGTGTATCTGGTTGCATATATCAGCCGTCAATTTTGCTCCAATCTCTCCACGACCTGCCCCAGAAATGCTCACCAAATAAAAGAAACTGTAATGAATGCCTGCTGCATCTAATCTTTGGCATTGTTCTATGATGTCGGCAGAGGTATATCCCTTATTCATAAACCGCAGGGCTTCATCATCGCCTGTTTCTATTCCTATCGTCAGACCGTCATATCCCATATCCCGCAGTTTGGCAAGCTCCTTATCGGTTTTCGGAGTAACATCTGTAATCCTCGCAAACGAGCCGATAGATTTCACTGACGGAAGATATTTGCGGATTAGCTCTGCAATCGCAGTTAATTTGTCATAAGACAAAACAAAGGGGTTAGCTCCCGTCAAAAATACTCGGCGGGTACGCCCGCTGTTCCAACCTTTCGTTGCTCTTTTAACCTCCCGTAAATCACTCTCAATATCCTCCAGAGGGGACATTCTGAATTTGAACGGCAAATCATTATACAAGGTACAAAACTTGCATTTATGATGCGTACAGCCTGCCGTTACCTCTAACAAAAGTGATGCCGCTTCATACGGCGGTCGCCAAATTGTTCCTGTGTAGTGCATAAACACATCTCCTTTTCTGTAGTCTATACTAATTATAGTTTCGTACAACGATTTTACAAGTACTGTACTTTTTTGTAGTACTTATATCAAAGAGGTACATTGATTTTTAAAAAAAGGCGTGTTATACTATTTTAGAAAGGAGTGGCAGGAATGAAAAAAAGTACATTGGCTGTTGAACGATGCAAAACAGTTTCTACCATACAAAAAATTTTAGGCGGTAAATGGAAAATCGAAATCATTTATTATATTGCCTTTCGGGATATACGCCGTTTTGGGGAGCTTCGCAGACATATCGGCGATATTACGGAATCAAGCCTGACAAAGCAGCTTCGGGAATTAGAAGCAGACGGATTTATTACCCGCCATGATTATAAAGAAGTACCTCCCCGTGTGGAGTATAACCTTACTGACTTAGGCAAAAGTTTCATTCCCGTTTTTGAGCATATGAAACAATGGGGAGATGAAAACCTCAGCGAGTAAATAATGCACAATATCTGGCAAATACATAAATAGTTAGGAAGTAATATTTATGGCAACAGACAGCATACGCTACATATACAATTCAAATATGGGCATGGAATTGATTTTCTGCGAAAATTCAACAATATCCTATCCAACACATAACCATGTTTCTGTACTCACAATCGGCATTGTGTTAGATGGCTCTATTGTGCTTGCTACGAATAATAATGAAAAGGTTTATGAAAAAAATCAGACCTTTATCATTTGCCCATATATGCCGCATAGTATTTCAGCACATAGCAGCTATACTTTGCTAAGTTTATGTATTGATAAAAATATTGCCACACACTATTCTGCCGATAAAATAAGGCATAACATAATGGCTATGTTAATGAATGCTTTCAATACAGAAAGAATTAATCCGTACCAGATATTACAATTATTGGACTGCTTAAACTCATTTGCCGCTTATACAGATTGGCACTCTGAAATACAAAATCCATTTATCAATAACCTAAAAAGGCAGTTGGAATTATATCCCGAAACCAAATTTAGTATTGAAGAAATGGCACAAAACGCATTTATCAGTAAATACCATTTTATCCGAAGTTTTAAGGCAGAAGTGGGGCTTACACCGCATCAGTTTCAGCTTCAAAACCGTATCCGCAAGGCACAACGATTGATGCACAACGCCGAAACAATAACAGAAGTGGCTTTGTCTACAGGTTTTTGCGACCAAAGCCACTTCATAAAGCAATTTGAAAAGCAGGTAGGCTTACCTCCGCTGACTTACAAATTATCTTCCCAAACAATCCTAAAGGATACCTCTATGCCATTCGGCAATATTGAGGAAATTAAAACTGGGGATATGAATTAGCACAACGCAGGCATAAATTTTGCAAACAGGTAAAGACCATTTTCTCCTGCAATGACTTCGTGCGGAACTCCGATAGGGAAAATGGAAATTATGCCTGCTTCATAGGGCAGCTCCGCTCCATTGTTCACACAAATACCTGCACCAGAAATAACCTCATGTGTTTCTAATTGCTTTTCGTGGATATGATTGCCAATCTTCTTATTGGGGGCTATCCTCACGAGATGGAAGCTGAACTGTCCGCCTGTCTTTTCGGATGTGATAATATGTTTTAATTCCACACCCGGGGAAGTAGGATGTTTCGACCACGGAATAGCGTCAAAGGCTACCGTAGCATCTGGTAAAAGTAACTTCCCTCCCTCGTTGAATTTTTCAAACAGATTTTCATAATCCATTCTCAGCACTTCCTTTCAAATTTTATTGGCAGTGTTCCTGCCTGCCTATATCATAATAATAAGCACAAAATTTGAATTGTAAAAAATTGCGGAATAAAAGCTATGTAATCAATCCAAGACTATCCAACAATTTTTCTATATTCTCACCTAACGCCATTTTTGCGGTTGTCTTGTCAGGGCTTACAAATTCTATGAGCTGCCTATACAGATATGGTTCTCCATAAGGAGCGTCCGAGCTATACAAACATCTTTCTGGCAGCTCAACTAATGCCATTTTTGTAACAATAGAAGCAAAAGCGGCTGAAAGGTCTAAATATACATTCTCATGTCCTTTTGCAAATTTAATCACATCCATCCAATTTGAGCCGCCTAAATGACCGGAGATAACAGGTATTTCTGAATACTTCTCACATAATGCCATTAGCCGCTTAATGCCGTCTAATGTAACTGGATGAAACGTATGTACCCAGACAGGATATAATCTTGTATTCTGCACTGATTGGAATACCGTGTCTAATTCCATAATCTGCTGCTCATTGCCAGGGGTAAATTCCCCTATGCCACATAAAGAATTGGCTGTGATATGTGTTTCTATCCACTCCTGTGTTTCCTCTAAACTTAGCCCTAACGGTACAGAACCAAAACCCAGAAAGCGGTCTGGATTGTCTTTTATGGCTTCAGTAACCTCTAAAATATTTTTTTCCAATCGCCGGATGTTGTCTTTTTTACTGTTAGCTCCTGCAAGAACTCTGTATAATGTGTCCATCTCCGATTCAAGCTCACTTAAATTACCCGCTTTTTCTGGATGCGGTGCGGAGCAGAAAAGGATTGTCCTATCCACGCCTGCAGCATCCATTTTTTTCAACTGCGTTTTTGTCGGGAACATGATGTGTTCGTGACTGTCAATAACCATATTTACGCCTCCTTGACAAATTTGATATAATATAAGTATCTCTGAAAGAGAGTAAAATTCAAGTACGCACTTTTTTGATATGAAGTGTCTTTTTTAATACTGTACCCAAAGGGCATCCATAATATATGCTTCTGCGGGGCAGGCGGTTAAGGTATGAAAGGATGGCGATATTCATGGCAAAAACACAAGCAGTTCACGACCAATGCCCTATTGAAGTCAGTCTGAATATATTGAGCGGAAAATGGAAACTAAAAATATTATGGCATTTATCAAAAGGTACAATCCGCTTTAACGAGCTGCAAAGGCTTTTAGGCGGCATTACGACAAAAACATTAACGGGGCAGCTTCGGGAACTGGAAGAACAAGGAATCATCGTAAGAAAAATTTTTCCAGAAGTCCCTCCCAAAGTTGAATACTCTTTAAGCGACATAGGGATAACCCTTAACCCTATCTTGTCGCAGCTATGTGATTGGGGAAAGACATACCATACTTACATGGAAACATAAAATGAAAGGAGCCGATAATATGTAGAACAATCCCACAAGTTTATCGGCTCTGTTCCTATCCATCATCTTTTCGGGGCGTTATCATGCTTACCCATTTGTTTCAAATACTTATAACTTTTCGTAATGGACTAATTCATCCAACGGGATACGTTGTGTAGCATGGCGTTCTGGGTCAGCAGGGCTTCCGCCTGCATACCCTATTGCCAAAATATTGATTGGCTCAAGGGTATCTGGAAGCCTAAATTCCTGTTTGATAACATCGGGCTTAAAATAGCATATCCATACAGAACCTAACCCCAACTCAGTCGCTTCCATCATCATGTGGTCTGTAAGGATTGACGCATCTACATCAACCGTCTTTTTGTTATCAAACGGGCGTGTCCATGCTTTCGTATGTTCGGAGCAAACGATGATTGCCAAAGGCGCTCCATAAAGATTTGCCGCTTTTCCTACTTTGTTCAATCCCTCGTCCTCCTGCACAACGATAAGTCGGACAGGCTGTAAATTTGCAGCCGTAGGTGCGACATGGGCAGCTAATAAAATCTTTTCCAGCTTTTCTGGCTCTACCTTTCTGCTTTTGTAATCACGGACAGAATAACGTGATTTCGCAATTTCTAAAAATTCCATAAGTATTCCTCCTGTTAAACTTGTATTTTAGGTTTCCCTATACTATAATTATATCGCAAACAAATTCAAAGGCAAGAATGTACTTTTTGGGTATATACTATCCAAAAAGTAAGTTAGGAGATTTTCTATGAGTGTAAATTGCAAAAGCAGTTATAACTGTCCCGTAGAAGCAACGATTGACTTAATTGGCGGGAAATATAAATCGGTCATTCTGTGGCATCTCATGGGTAAAACCCTGCGGTATAGTGAGCTGCATAAATTAGTACCCAAAGCAACTGACAAAATGTTGGCGCAGCAGCTAAGAGAACTTGAAAACGACGGACTGATAAACAGAAAAGTTTATCCTGTCGTTCCTCCCAAAACGGAATATTCTTTAACAGACTTCGGCAATACGCTCGCCCCAATCTTAGACGCTATGTGTGATTGGGGAACTGTCTATTTAGATGAAGTAAATATCCCACCAGCTTGCTGCAAATCCCAAAAGTAAGAACCAATCTCTACAAATCAGAAATCACATCTCTTATTCATGAAGATTGTACATCGTTTAAGAAGAACTCTCATTTCTGTACAATATATAGTAAAATCTAATTGTACTGGTGGTGAGAAAATTGAGCAATCATGCAAACAGCTTTGACTTTCTGGAATTGGGACAGGCAATTCCAGATGCCCGTGAGAAACAACGGATTACAAGAGAGGAATTAGCCGAGGAACTTGGTATTTCGGCAAGACACTTGCAGTCAATAGAAAAAGAGGGGCAAAATCCAAGTTTTCCACTATTCATACAACTTGTAACGATGTTCCATATATCCGTAGACCAGTACATACACCCAGACACCCCGACAGAAAAAACAACCTTGCGTCGGCGGTTGGATGTGCTTCTCAACACTTTTGATGATGCGGAACTGACTATCATAGCAGGGACGGCGCAAGGAATATGTAAAGCAAAAGAGCAAACAGAGGAATAAGCCCCTCTGTTTTTCCTTATTACCGCACCAAAGGCTATTTCCATCTGTTACATTTTCTGGTTATGCCGTGAACTTCCTGCATATTGAAATTGCGGCTCATACAAATGAAATGAAAAGGTTTCCCTGTCCACAAAACCCACCGTTTTATCGCTGTCGTACAATTCAAGCAGAAATGCAGCCATCTGTGTACTTGTATGATAAGTACCAAATAATCTGTCATAATCATATTCACTGACGTCATTCGCAATTTTCCCAAATTCCGTTTTTGTTGCGGCAGGGGCTAATACCTTTGCCTGCATTTTTGCATGGGCAGCTTTTAACTCCCACGCCAAGCCCTCCGTAAAAGCACTGACATAAAACTTTGCAGCACAATATGTTACCGCATTAGGCACAATCGTATAGCCGCCGCAGGAAGAAATATTGATAAGCTGTGTCCCCTCCGTATCTTTAAAGTCACGGACGAACAGGGAAGAAAAAACGGTGAGGGCTTCCACATTTAAGTGCAGCATCCGACTGATTTTCTCCAAATCCTGATTCCCAACGCTTCCATAATTTCCAAACCCCGCATTGTTCACCCATGTCCGCAGCGGATATGATTTTATGCTCTCGTATAATTGGAAAACATTTTGGGGAACAGCTAAATCCGCAGCTTTAACCACAATATCAAGCATCGGATGTAAAGCTAAAATTTCCTGCCTTAAAGTTTCCAGTCTGTCTTTTCTGCGGGCAACAAGGATTAGGCTGCTCCCACGCTCCGCAAAAGCTTTTGCCGTTTCATACCCTATCCCCGAACTTGCCCCCGTGATTACCGTGTACTTTTCTGTGTTTTGAACCATTTACAAAACCTCCTCTTTGCTGATATAATACGAGCATACAATGTAGAGTAAACTCTATGTCAAGAGATAAGAGGTGATTTTTTGGAATATTCCATAGGTGAATTTTCAAGGCTGACAAATTTAGGGATACATACCCTGCGTTACTATGAGCATGAAAATCTAATTATGCCGAAACGCAATTCCAGTAACCGCCGCTGTTATTCGGACAAAGACCTCGCATGGATTGAATTTATCAAGCGTCTGAAAGACACGGGTATGCCGATTAAAGAAATACAGCGTTATGCCGAACTACGGGCAGAAGGCGACCTTACCCTTAATGAGAGAATGGAAATGCTGACCGTACATCGTGAGTCCCTTAATGAGCAGATAAAAGCATTGCAGGAACATATGGCAAAGCTGGACGATAAAATTGATTTTTACCGCCAAGAAATAGAACGCACATCTCTAAAATAGTCGGAACACATATCGAAAGTTCTTTACATCGACTATGTAAGGTAAAAGAGGAAACAAAAGGATAAGCCCTCTGCTTCCTCTGTTTTACCGTAACAAAGGCATACTCCCCGTCAGCTTGTTAATCTGCTTTTTATTTCCGCAGACAGCGATTCCAATATAATTTAATCTGCTTTCTGAGGTATTCGCCATTTTACCAATGAACTCATTGTAAGTCTTACACCCTTGTGCTAAATCAGAAAAATCAACAACTGTCAATTCAGAAAATTGCGGCTCAAACAACCTTGTTCTTAGTTTTTTAAGTATCTTGGTATTTCCTTTTAATATCGGTACGGGGAACTGTATAATCCCCATGTGGGCATTTCCCTCTAAATCAAGCACATCATTCCCGACAACAATCACACATTTTTCATTCTCTACATTCATTTTCACTTTCCTCTTTTCCTAAATTTTAATTTACTTTCCGATAGAAACAAGCCGATTAAGGTAAGCCCTATTCCTATCGCAGCAATCCATGTAATTTCTTCCTTTAACACAATAACGGATGAAGTGGCGGTAATGACAGGGACTATATAAATATACACGCTTGTCTTAACAGCCCCAAGCACTTTGACAGCATAATTCCAAGTAACAAAACAAAGGGCTGATGCTCCAAGACCTAAATAGATAAGGTTTAGGGCATACTCTGACTTTATAACTTTTTGCACATCCAAATTGAAATCAAAAACAAAGAGAAACGGAAGCATGAAAAGTATTCCATATGTAAATATCTTCCTTGTAGTCCCAATCGTATTCAATCCATAGCTGCTGATTTTTCGTGTAAGCAGGGAATAAACTGCCCATACCAATGCCGCAACAACCGCCAGAATATCACCAATGGGATTCAGCTCCAATTCCTTACCGTTAAAACTGATAAGGCATATCCCTATCATAGCAACTACAAAACCAACAAAAAATTGTACTTTCAGTTTTTCTTCTGTCTTTAGAAATACATGAGATAAAACAGCAGTAAAAAACGGGGCGACAGAAATAATAACTCCAACATTAGAAGCCATCGTATAGGTTAATGCTATATTTTCAAGTAGGTAGTATAGGTATATCCCGCATAGTCCCGCCGCAACGAATGTAAGCTCCTGCTTTTTATCCTTTATTCTCAATCGTTTCGGATAAACGGCTATCAGCACAAGTAATCCAAGCAAAAATCTGAAAAACAGTATTTCTATCGGTGTGAAATCCGTAAGCAGTATTTTGGTGGATATGAAAGTCGTCCCCCATATCACAATCGTAATCAGAGCTGTGATATGCCCTGCGGTAGCTTTTTTATTCATGATTCTTGCCACCCTCCTTGAAAATGCGTCTGTATGCGGCAGGTGACAATCCGATAAACATATTAAAAAAATTAGAAAAGTGGCTCTGGTCTGAAAAGCCTGTCTGTATAGCGGCGTCAATCGGGGATACGTCTTTTTCCAACAGCTCCTTTGCTTTGCCTACCCGTATTGTTTGAAGATACCTATATGGCGTAACTCCTTTTGACTTGGTAAACGCACGGAGCAAGGTCGATTTACTAAGACCGCTGCATTTACAGAGGTTTTCCAATGTGATATGCTCTGCAAAATGTTCTGACATAAATATGCAGGCATTTTCTATTTCTTTTCCGCACTCTGGAATACAATTCTCAAAGGGTTGTCCGTATTGCTCGATGAGTAATGAAATAAGGAGCAGGAGCATTTCTTCTTTTTCAAATTCTTTTGAACCGTTCATGATTATCTGATGTAAAGAATGGAGATAAAGATTCAGCTCATCATTTTTAATGACATTTTCCGAAAATCCAAGTAGCACCCTTTGTCCTGTTATTTCTTCTGCTAATGACAGCATCGTTTCTTTTGGGATATTCAAACCTCTGTAATCAAGCGTTCCGCCGTCGCATTGCACACAACTGTGGTTATCGTTTGGATTAAACAAAAGAATATTTCCCTGACTTACCGTATATTCTTTATTTTTGCAGGATAAACAACGTGTCCCTGCTTCTATAAAACCAATCACATAGTAGTCATGAAAATGATTCGGAAACGGCTGGACGATTCCCTCAAAACGATATGCTTCAAGATAACAATCGTCATCATAGCAGACTGTCCGTATTTCTTTTTGCATTGATAACACCTCCTCGCACTCTATATTATACTCAGAATGTCTACTGATTTCTTGTAAGATATCTTCATTTTCCAAAAACATATCTATAACCAAAAGAACAGGCAGAGGAATACACACCTTTACCTGTTCTTTTCATCATAATATTTTGCAGACATCAATCTATTTTTATAAACTGCTCCACATTAACTGATTATCTGTAAAAACAGCCCTTATTTTATCGTTATCTTTTAGCCATGCCAGATAGGAACGCACTGTACTTCCCACTAAAACATACTGTTCAAAATTCATTACCAGTTCGTATTCATCAAAAAGTAGCTTTAAAAGTTCTTCAAAACACATAGGCGTTTTTAAGATGAACTGTATATCGTTTGATATATCAAATACTTTTTGACGGTTAAGCTGAACTATGCCTGTGATGTTGCTCGTAACATCCGAATGGGCAGGCACGAACATAGCAGCTTCCATAGATTCAACTTTATCCAGTGTATTTAGATATTCAGCAATATCATAAATAAAAGTAATCTGATATTTATTCAAAGTACTTTCACTACTGATACAGTCAGCAAGAAACACAACATCGTCTGGTGTGCGGATGCCAATCATATCAAAAAAATGCCCGTGTAATGGAATGACCTCTAATTCTTTTGGAAAGTCGGAGTCCGTAATCTCACTGACATCACTTTCAGACGCAAGTAAAAATTTATGTCTTAAATCTTTGCAAGGGTATCCGCCATACAGAAATGACGGCTCCAATATAGGATGCCTTGTAAATGCCACCTCAATGCCATCTGCAAATATTTTACATCCTGTTTGCTGCTGTAAATATTTGTTTCCTCCAATGTGGTCTGCATTAGAGTGTGTGTTGATAATCCCTTTTAAATTCCATCCATTTTCGCTTAGTATTTTACGGACTTTCCTGCCTGCATCCTTATCATTTCCGCTGTCTATCAGATAGACATCTGTATCATTTGATTTATAAATCCCGATTTTTGCAGGGCAATTAATGTAATAGCTTCTTTCACCGACTTGATTTAATTCAAACATTCCAAATCCTCTCATTCTTTATAAAATATAAAATTATAAATATTGCAAGTATCTTTATAGGGGTTCACATACGAATGTGGAATATTAGCTTCAAATCGGACTGCCTGTTTTTCTCCTAAGCGTGGGGTCGGAAGTTCAAATCTTCTCGGGGACGCTGGAATGCCGTAACTTCAAGGGTTGCGGCATTTTTGTTCCTTCAGGGATTCTAACATGCCCTCCTTTCATAATCTTATTTTCAACCTGCCGCCTGTAGGGGAAGTCCGAAATGGATTAGAACCCTCTTGCGGGAAAAACAAGGTCTGCTAATCATTCTGTTAATTTATACTTTTATATACTCCCGTTGCATCCCATGTTATCTTGTGTCGTCTCATGTACCGAGCATTTTTTTTGCAAGCTGCGTCATGATCTGCTCTCCGTACTGCTCAATGAATTTCTGGGTAAATGCGTCCATAAGCTGTGGGGCAGATTCCAGCTGTTTCATCATGGCATCCGGATTCGGAACGGAGCTGTTTTCCTCGCCCTGGAGGCTGCGCTCCACAGGGCGCATATCAGGATTGGAATAAAAAGCCGTCTCAAATTTCTGTGCATTGATTTTCCGGTCTTCATCCAGAATATGTGCATAGATTTCCGTAATCATATTGATTTGCGCATGTCCCGTGTCTCCCTGGGTAGCTTTCAGATCTCCCTTGTTCAGCTTCAGCTTACCCGGGCGAAGAAACGGGTGGTGCTGGCAGGCGAAAAGAGCGTGCTGTTCATGGCCATACACAAGAATGAGATCAGCAAAAGGAATACCCTTCTGGGAGAGCGCATCTGCCTGTACTACAGGGCTTATGCGAAAAGCGCCGGGCATGCCATGCCGGAATTCCCGGAAGAAAAACTGAAAACAGCAGGTTAAAAATGGGATGCAGGTGCAGAAGAAGCACAGGGTATCCCTTATTTATATAATGAAAGGAGTCTTAAAGATGAATAAGAACGAGCAGACAGCCTCGCTGTTGTGAGCAGGAAAGCAAATTGTAATTTTCGTTTTTTTATGGTAAGATAGGAAATAAGAAAAACTGGGTGCAAATAGTATAGACAAAAATGGAAACAATAGGATAGAGGTGTCTGCATAGAATGGATCAGCAAGTAAAAAATATATCAGCTGATGCGGAAAAGAAGCCGGAACAGGTGGCAAAATATACGGCAAAGGACAGCGTGTTTACTTCGCTCTTCCGGGAGCCAAAATATCTTCTGCAGCTGTATCAGGCACTGCATCCGGAAGACCTTGAGGCAACGGAAGACAGCATCAAAAATGTGACGATCACAAATGTACTGTTGGATCAGTATTATAATGATGTCGGCTTTCAGATTGGGGAGAAGTTAATTATATTAGTGGAGCAGCAGAGCAGCTGGAGCAGCAATATCGTGGTAAGATGCCTGTTATATCTTGCCCAGACTTATCAGGAGTATTTTGAGAGTACAAAACAGAATGTGTATGGGAGCAAAAAGCTGGAGCTTCCAAGGCCGGAGTTGTATGTAATCTTCACAGGAAACAGGAAGACAAGGCCGGAATATCTGTATCTGTCAAAGGAATTTTTTGGCGGGGATGACAGTGTCCTTGATGTAAAGGTCAAAATGATCTATGATGGGAAAGAGGGAGATATCATAAATCAGTATGTGGCTTTTACAAAAATATATAATGAACAGGTGAAACTGCATGGAAGAACCAGGGAAGCGGTTTTGGAGACAATCCGCATCTGTAAGGATCAGAATGTGCTGAGCGAGTATCTGTCGAGCCGGGAAAAGGAGGTTGTGGATATCATGATGACATTGTTTAATGAAGAATATATTTTAAAGACTTATGTGGAAAGTAAGGAAAAGGAAGCATTCGAAAAAGCCAAAATAGGAACAGCTCAAAGACTGCATGAAATGGGGATTTCTCTACAGGATATTGCAGAGGCATGTCAGGTCACTGTAGAGACCGTAAAACAGTGGCTTGGCCTTGTCAAAGTTTAACAGGATTGTGGCCATTTGCTTATAAAAATCCGAAACCGCCTGTAAAATGTGGTTTTGGATTTTTTGACTTTTAAGATGATAGATTTTGTCAGAGAGTGATCAACCACAAATTATATTACTGGTATAATGACAAATTCGTGAATTGGTGTTATAGTGATTACAGTTAAAAAAAAAGCGGACCGGATGAGTCCAGAAAGGAAAAATCATGGCAATAGTTAATTTCGCTGCGAAGGCTTTCGCATATTATCTGCATAGCGAACATTATGAGGCACTGTTCAGTAAAGAAAAAGAACAGAGTCTGGTTAAAATGCGCTCATGCAAGGTAAGGAAAAGGCGAAAAACTGTGTGACATTCGGAAGGCAGAACGATAAAAAGTCTGCCAGAAGCAGAACCTGGATTTATGTACCGCTTATCTTGTATGAGAAAATCTTTGCAAGATTGGCGGTATTTTTTATGCTCCATTAGCTCAGATGGGAGAGTACAAGGGATAAAAGACATCCCTGACTTTTAATCGAGTGGTCATGGGTCCGAGGTCTACACTTCGTTCCGGTCCGTGCTAAGCGTGGTCCACCGGACCACAGCACCCCATATGGAGCATGACCGCCTGGGTATTGAATTTTGATAACAGGAGGTGAAAGACATGGTGAATCTGCCAACCATAGATATGACGGGAACAGGACAGAATATCAACAGGCTGCGGAAGCAGGCAGGATTGTCCGTAAAGGATTTGCAGGATATTTTTGGTTTTGCCACACCGCAGGCAATATACAAATGGCAGCAGGGCGCAGCTCTGCCCACCATAGATAATCTGGTAGTGCTGGCTGCAGTCCTGCAGGTACGACTGGACGATATTCTGGTTATAGATGCAGCGGCCCAGATACAGATTGGCGCATGAATAGAAAAGAAAGAGAATGATTGATTAGCAGGCTGAAAATGCCTGCAGTAAGGTCCCCTGGTCTAAAGGTAAAGGAACTTTAGTTCCTTGGACACCGGCCTTTCAAGCCGGAGGTATTGGGTTCAAGTCCCATGGGGATCATTATGGCTCCTTACCTATCTCCGCCATCGGGATACCGAACATCCTTGATGCCGTCATCTCATACAGTTTCCCGTCACCACGGAAAACGTCCAGCATCTATTCCTCGCCAGAGAGCCACCCCATGACACGGGCTTCAATGGCAGAAAAGTCTGCCACCACAAAACGGCATCCCGGCTTTGGAATAAAAGCGGTACGGATAAGTTCTGAAAGCACATTCGGTGTGGAATCGTATAATAATTCGATATCCTCAAATCTGCCCTGCTTCACAAGGTCTCTTGCCAGTTCCAGATCGGGAATGTCATTTTTTGGCAGATTTTGTATCTGCACGTTTTTCCCGCTCCATCGCCCGGAGCGGTTCGCGCCATAAAACATCAGCATCCCGTGTATCCTTCCATCCGAGCAGACGCTCCTCTCCATAGCCTCATATTTCTTCACGGAGGTTTTCGCCATCAAAAGCCTTAATCTGAGCAGTTCCTCCACTTCCCCGTCCGTTTCCGCTATCATCTCCGCCACCGCTTTCTTGGAAAGGCTCTCCGCCTCCATCCCCATGTCCCCAAGCCAGCCTTTAAGCTGTACCACGGAACTGAGGTTCTCCAGCCCGGTCAGTTCATAGGCGCGTTTGGTCACAACCTCTTTATGCAGACGCTCGCAGGAGACCGCATTCCTTACCAACTCCATATCCACCAGAACGCCCCGGTCATTGATGCGCTGGTCTAAGGGACAGGGGCAAGGATACGGATTCCCTTCTCCCCCTTGTTTACATGGCGGTTGAAATTCTTCTGCCATGCCTTGAAGCCTGCAACTAAGGTTGCTTCGGGCTTCTGCATGGCGATCAGGAGCGTGTTGTTGAAACTGTAATTATGGAATTTTGACATGGTGGAGAGGTAGCTTTTGTATTTTTCGCTCTCAAAAAGCTCCTTTAAGCCTTCCTCCAGCTTGTCAGTGATCTCTTTTACTTTCTGCTTTACTGCTTGTGTTATTAAGTTTCTGTGATTATGCCAGCACAGGCATTCTCTTTTCAATGATAGCCTTGACTTCTTCCACACTTTTCTTTGTTGCCAATGCTATCTGATCAATCGTAAAATTATTCTCATACATATTTATGATGACATCTACTAAAGTATTATCCTTAATTCCCTGCGAAAGATTACACATAGCGCTCACGTCCTCTCTTATTTTTTCGTCTGCATGAATACTGTACTCTGTTTCCATAATCCCTAACTTTTCATCAACGGTCAGTTCCATTGAAAGCAACGTACTCAGCAAACGGTGCAGCTCATATTTCTCATCATGCTTAGGAAGTTCATTCGATATACCTATCAAAACAATATTCAACAGGTCAAGCCTGCCCTTCCACGGATAAGAACCGAGCAGATCGTCTTTTGCCAGATGCACATAAGCCATGCTGTTTTCGTCCATTCCCATACATACCCATATCGAAAATACACGCCTGATGTCATTATAGTTTGTCTTGACAAAATCTCGTTCCTTCTGTGAGGAAACAAGGCGGCTCACATAAAATACTGCCCTGTTCAGGATATGGTAGCCTGTTGGCTCATCTTTTTGTGTCTCTAAATTCACGATAACCTGTGAGATACCGTCTTTCATCCGCACATAAAAAATAATATCAAACCGGATAAGCCCCTCGTTGATCTCCGCATTCTCCGTATTCAGCCCGACAATCCGCTGCCCGTCTTTTTCCTTTTCGGCATTGGTCAGCCCCGGCTCTACCGGAACTACGCTGATAAAAGGCTCTCCCTCAATGTAGGACACCACATCTTTCGGGTTCATTCCCTTAAACTCATCAACGGTCTTTACCAGAATATGCGCCAGAATGATTTTATTTCCCAACAAACGTTTTGCCTTTTCATCGTATTGTGCGCCTTTGTCCGCCGCACTTACAGCATTTTTTATTTCAGTGTCTATTGACATATCCACAGCCATAACCTCCTTTTGCTCACTTACAGGAAATGTAAAAGCCATTCCCCAAAGGTATATGACCTCTAAATCATTATACCTTGAAATTCCCGCTAAATCAATCGGAACTTTTTAGATGACATGTCAGAAACAGTTGGTATCTCAAATATTATAAAATCGTTATAGCGTTTCCTCCTTCCCCTTCGCTTTTTCAATACTCAATTTGTCTGTTCCAGACACTTTCGCTTTGAACGTTTCCAATTTCTCTCTCAGCGATGTCCGCCACACAGGCTTGTCAGCCATTGCCGCCGCCAGTTTCGCCCCCTGCGGTTTTCCATTGTCCACTGCGTAATTATGCCTTGCGTTTTCTACCGGGTAGGGTGCTGGTGCATCCGAAACATTTTCCCTGATTCCTGACTCTTCCTCCTGCCCTGACTTCTGGACATCATGTACATAAGCATAGGTTTTATCACTTTTTATCTTTATTTGTTGTTATCTTCTCTAAGTGCTGATTTTACAATGATTGTCCAACATGATTCATGCCTTTATTGCTTATTATATTTTGTCTTTATCCATGTATTGATTATTGGAATTAGGGGTAAGAATTGGGGTATTTGTGGGGTAACGAAAAGGGCGGTCACAATGCCGCTCCTCTGCTATAAAACTATTTTCAGATTGTCCATTTCCTTTTGTTTGGTATTCGGCAAAACGTGGCTGTACAAGTCCATTGTCATTGCAAGGCTGCTATGCCCTAAGATTGTTTTTAAGGTCTGCGGACTGCCGCCCTGTTCTATGTACCGTGTTGCAAATGTATCTCTCAAAGCGTGTACTGTAAAATCCTCTATCGGCTTGCCTTTTCCATCCAACCGGGCAAGTGCGCTTCTGATTGCCTTATTTACGATGCTATTATCTACCATTTTGCCATACACTGATACAAATACCCTGTTTTCTTCCTTGTCTATCGAAATAACAATGCTTCGCTTTTTCCTCTGCTTTGCCAGTATTCCTCTGATAGTATCATTCAATGGGATATCCCTTTTGCCGGATTCACTTTTCGGCGTTCCGGTGGTTCTCGTGTTATCCTCGTTGAATGTGGCTGTTTTTGTAACGTGGATCACATTCTGTTTATGGTCTATATCGCTCCAAGTCAGGGCAGCAGCTTCACCAAACCTCATTCCCGTACAAAGAAGAAAAGCCACAAACTCATAATAATAATCATATGCTATCTCCTGCATGAACTCCTTCTGATCCTGCTCCGTCAATGCCCTGTGGTAAGTTTCTGCCGCTTTTGCGTTGACTTCCTTTAAGGCTTTTATGCCCTCTGCCGGATTCTTCATGATGATTTCATCCATTACCGCATCTTTCAGGACGATTTTAAGGATTTTCATAATATTGTTGCACGTCCTGATAGACAATTCGCCCTCTGACAAATCTTTCTGGAAAGACAATACCTGTCTGCGCTCAATCTTCTGAATCTTCACATTCCCCAAGCATGGGGAAATATGCCCCTGATAATATGTCGCATGCGCGGCTCTCATCCACCGTGCGGCTGGAGCGGGAGAAGTTCATCAGCAGCAGGGCCACCGAAGCGGTGACGATAGCAGCCACGGTGGAGATGAGCACGATCTGGTTGTAGACGTCTTTCATGATCTCCGTGGCTTTTGTCCATACATCCGCCGCATAGACCGGCTGGGTGGACATCAGGAACATCATGGACCCCAGGAATGCATAATAGGCCGCTTTCGCAGGGGAGAACCTGGGCACGGTTTTCTTTCCTGCCGGGGCAGGTGTCTGCAGTTTGTTTTTCAGTCTCAATTTGTGGACCTCCTTTAATTAACATTTGGTTGTGGAAAGAAAAAACCATGCCACAGGAACGGGCATGGTCTTCTTTCTTCCGGGCGGGAGGCGGGGAAAAGCTGGCTCTGCGGTCAGAGGCGCAAAAAAAGCACCTCTCTGGAAAGGTGCCATGCCAGCCCGGATTGCTTCTGGATACAGTTTTAAGCATATTTAGTGTAACATATCCCCATTTACGGGGAAAGAGCAGAACCGTGCCAATTTTGTGCGGAATTGTGCCAATTTTGTGCCAGAGAATGATGTATGGGGAAATACATATAGAAATTTTAGGAAAAAGATCCTGAATTAAAATATGGGCAGTATACCTTGTGATATACCGCCCTGTTTTTTGCAATATTGGTTCAAATTCAAACTAACTGTAAACCAGCCAGTTCCTCCACTTCTTCTATAGGCAGACCAGAACCAATCGCGATTTCTTCAAATGATAGTTTGCCTATTGTTAATAAGCGTTTCGCTGTTTCAACTTTTGTATCATGCTCTTTGCTTTTGACATAAGAGCGCATCACTTCTTCCTGATCATATAATTCCATCATCATGTTGACAACCTCCTTTTCTTTGCTTTCGAGATATTCTTTCAGCACATTCCTGTCTTTGCAGATGCGAATCGCTTCCTGTATAGCCTTTCTGGTCCTTCCATGGATTGATGCCTGCTCCTGACATACTTTGGTAAATGCCACATACTGATGGATAATATCACCTTCTTTTCCATCATAAATAATCTTAGCTCTCGCGTCTATGCAAATCTCTTCTCCACCAAAAAACTCTTCTGAAAAAGATATTTCTTCAGGCCGTTCTTTCCTGTTTCCCGTATATATGATATATAATTCAGGCTTTGGCATTTTCAATTTTGTACTGTTATAAATATCCTGCTCTGTTACTCTAAAATATTCCCGATATGTCTGTACAAGATACATAAGGATACGGAATAAAATATTTACTGTCCATGTGGCCTGAGCCTCAATCAGTATCAAAAGCCGGTTACCTACTGAAAATCCCAGATCATTATAGATATCATCAACAAGAACATTATTGATGGTGATATCTTTTATGTCATCTTCGGTAGTTTGTTTATCATCTGGGTGAAGAGCCTGATATAACTGTATCAAATACTTTTTATCTTTAAAAAGATTTGTAAAAACGCTGTCTTTAATAGTACGTTTCATTACAGGAACGGATTCCTGCTGTGTGCTTTCTGAAATTTTTGCATTATGTTCCATCAATGATGTCACCTGCCTTATACATACATTTTCCCATATTTATAATACCACAAAATCCCGCAGGGTTCAATGGATTTCCTTTATCTGTATTCTGTCCGGTTATATGGATTTTCACAATATATTCCACCTCATAAATCCCTGTCTGTCCGGTCATACCGCAAATGCCCCTGTATTACTCCTGCATGGTTCAGGATTTGGATGAAAGCCTTGCTTTGGCTCTCCAACGCCTTTTGATATCCGGATTCTGTTAGAAACAGACGCATCTGCTCTCCCTTATCTCCTATGGGAGATTTGCTCGAAAGCACATCAAACACGATCATATGCTTTACCTCCGGGTCAAAGCGTTCCAGTGCCATGATGTCGTGCCCTTCCAGTTTTTGGGCACCGGATTCTTGACGAGCCACAGCAATCATCTCCCCAACAGTTCTTGCTTTCCGAGAAAGGTGATAATTTCTCTGAATGTCACAGATCAGCTCCTTGCAGTCATCCTCTGAAGGCTCACGGAGTTTCTTTAGCAGATTTTCTGCAGTGGCCTTTTTATTGTGATCACGGGTATACTGGCAAAGCATGGCGATTACCGTCCTGCGCTTTACACACACAATCTCGCATATCACCTCATACAGTTCCTCATATACCACAATCTGTTCCAGTGGAAAATGCAGGGCATAATCACGTGGCAGAAAA
>CAJUKA010000076.1 GCA_910586585.1 uncultured Lachnospiraceae bacterium | reverse complement strand
TTTATGCGTGTTAGAACTACTCCAACAGATGACAAAGGAGTATGGGTAAGCGGAATACGTGGAGAAGGTTTATTTATTCCATCAGATCCAGCCATTCTAGATCTTTGTATAGAATATGGACAGATAGGAGTTGTTTATACGCATGGAGTTGCAGATTTTACGCCGTTTGCAATTGAAACTTTTCCAATAAAAAATATGCAAGGTGGTAGATATGGAAGAAAAAAACATAATTTTCCAGTATCAGATGAATATTTAGCGAATTTGTATGGAGTGGATAAAAATGATTTCACTAGAGCTAGAGAAGAATTAGGCTTTACATTACATGAATGTAATGATATGAAAACAATGCAGA
This sequence comes from uncultured Lachnospiraceae bacterium, assembly GCA_910586585.1. Lineage (GTDB taxonomy): Bacteria > Bacillota > Clostridia > Lachnospirales > Lachnospiraceae > COE1. The sequence goes on along the minus strand of CAJUKA010000076.1, from coordinate 20,749 downwards.
TGATTCCATACGAAATTAATAAATATTTTAAACATTTTGGAGGAGTTGGAGAAATAAATTTATTACAACGAAAAGCTAGTAAGAATATTTGGAAAATGTTTCCTAATTGGAAAAAATAAATATAGATTAAAGGAGAAGTAAGGATGATAAAAAATTTATATGAGAATGATTTAGGATATATGATTGGTACAGTTTATTCTACTGTTTTAGGGTATGAGATAGAAGTAATGTATACCAAAGATATTTCTCAGAGTTATGTAGAAAAAAATGTAGAATATTTCAATAATCTGGATCCGGCATTTGTAGAAAAACTATGTGCTGCTTTGAAACGATTTTTTGATGATTATTATGAAATGAATCCTGATCTAAGTGAAGATTTTGCAGATGATCTTATAGAGGAGTATGGTACAGATCCTAAATCTATTTTGAAATATATAGATATTGGAATTTATAGTTTTGATGAATATGACATAGAGAATGAAAATGTTCCTGTATTAAATCTATCAGGTGATTGTGAATGGAATGGAGATCAACAAATAACGATACTGGCAAAAGATAACAATTTAGTATATGTAGGACCATTTCTGGAGTATAGTGTATGGAATCAGGAGGGAGTGGTGAAAGGTTGTTTATATAATTATGCAGTACCAGAAAATGATGGCTGATAACGAATATCAGATATAAGTATTGTAAAAATTCCTCTTTCTGAATAAGCTGAAATATAAAGGCGCTTATCAGAAGGAGGGATTTTATAAGGAGATACCACAAATGGATAATAAATTAAGTATTGAAGAAGTGAAGAATATATTGCAGAAAGAGCCGCCAATGTTGTTTCTGGGTGCAGGTTTTTCTTTAGGTGCAACTAATGAATATGGTGATATTCCGTTGGGAAATGCATTAAAAATGTTAAAAAGCCAACATAATGAAGAAAAATACCTCCTATGGCAAATGCCACATAATACCATTTCCTAATTAGAACGTTATGTATAATTTTTCTTATGATTATGGACAAAACCAATTTTGAAAAAGGCTGCCGTTTTGATTGGGCAGCCTTTTGGAAATAATTTGGCTTATCTATCGTTTATTTTCTCATTCAGATTCTTCTCTGTGTTCATAGACAAGCCACTTTTCATTCATATAAATCTCTATTTGTATTGTCTGCTCCATACTGATAACCAAATCCACTTCCAAAATTTGACTGATTATCTTCTGTTGGTATTTCTGTTTCATCGACAGTTGACGTTATTTCTCCGTCCATATTTCCACAACGTGCGCTGATGGTACTTTCTCTCCCTGTATCATAATATAATTTACCATTCACTCTTATCATAGGGATTCTGTCATACATTGTATCAGCTTCTTCCTGCTTAGACAGTTGCTCTTCCTCCAAATCCAGTCCCAGCATAATTCGTATATTGCCTATGTATTCTGGGTCTTTCATCATATCATCCGTGACTACATAACTGGAAATGGGATTCTGCCATGGAATCACAAAAATATCTCTATCTTCTATGTCAAAGGTAGACAGAATCAATGCCATTTCCTCTGATGAGGCACCTTTTAATGCCATCATCTCTTTTAAAGTTTTCTCACGGTTGGTTCCTTGCATCAGCCCAAAACGATAGTCATTCTCTGCCATTTGCCAAACATAAACCTCCAACCCCTTGAAGGTTCCAAGCTCAAAGTATTCTGGGTATTTTTCACGCAATTTCGCTATTTCAGGAGAGTTCCATTCATATTCTGATTCAAGACCATTGGGAATATTAATGACATTTACTTCTTTAAACAAAATTGCACCATCGTCTATCATAAGGTGATTCGCAATCCATTCGTCTGTTGGATAATCTTTATATTCATATATCCTGTCATCAGTTTCTCCATTCAGATAGCCAATTTGTGTTCCGCAATCACTTTTAGATATCGTGCAAAAAGGCACGTATGTCCTATCTTTCCATATAATAGCCGTATATTCATCACCTTCAGAAGTACTCATATCAATGAAATTTGTGTTTTTTCCACATGCACACAACATAATTGAAACAAGACTGCATAAACAAACAATACCATATAATTTCTTTTTCATGATTGTTCTCCTCAAAACGATATTTTATATTATACGATATTTTATTGCCTATTTCAATCCAGAACGCAAAATACGCCAAAATGCGTTTTGGGAGCATTTTGGCGTGTGGATTATCATAAGACGCAAAGGTTACTGTGTTCTCAATCAGAACAATGGTAATGATTTGCGGTTATGAGTTAGTTTGATATAACTGTCGATGTTGCATAATTGATTGGTTCTTTGTCGGGATCATCGGTCTGGGTATACGTATAGTTGCCGTCATCATTTTTAATAACTTTTACATAAAGTGGTTTTTCTTCATGTGTCAGCGTCACATTGCAGATTCCATTCTCGTCAAAAGAATCGGTAATGTCTTCTTTCTGATCATAATAATATACCCAAACTCTTCCATTTTCATCAACATTGACCATAGCGGTTTCATTGATGGATGAAACAACATCATCAACGGGCTTCCATGTTATATTACCATCCGCATCAACATCGGCAATGCCATAATTAAATGAATCTGAAGAACCATCATCCTTGTTGTAAGAAAAAGAATATGCGCCTGTTCCTGTTGGTGTCATTACCGTCTCTGTTTCCTTACCAAAAATCCATACCGAAATTTTCTCTTGGATTCCTCCGATATCGGCCGCATAGGCTGTTGCAGACCCACCAATAATAACAGCACACGCAGCGGCAGCAGCAACTGCTATATTTTTTCTGTGTTTTTTTTGCATTTTTATCATATCTCCTACCTCCAAATCAAACTTCCGGGGAGATGGAAGTGCTGAAAATGCTTGTTTATATCGTTCCCTATTTGTCATCGTTCCACTCCTCCTTTAAGGTTTCTTTGAGCATCCCACGTCCGCGCGATAGTCTGATTTTAACATTGCTTTCAGTAAGCTTGAGGATATTTGCAATTTCACTGACTGCATAATCTTCATAATAATACAGATGGATCACAATACGATATTTTTCTGGAAGCTGCATGACTGTTTCAAACAGATTCTCCGCCTCCGATGTTTCAAAAACTAATGTTTCCATATAGTCCTCGATAGGAAGCTTATTGCGCCTCCAAAACGTATGATTAATATTTTTTGCTTTATTGATTGCCACCCGTATCAGCCATGCGCGCACGTGCTGATCACTCTCAAATTCTTTTTTTGTTGTGATATACTGGACAAGCGTTTCTTGAACGACATCCTCTGCATCTTGTATATTTTTGCATATGTTAAATGCCATAGCAAAGAGGCTGCCTTGATATAACGTTACCAGTTCTTGTATGGACTGTCTCATGAGCACTCCTTATTTTGTTAATAGCTATAGTATTCTGTCAAAAAAAATTTATATGCTTGTTTTTATAACAGCAAGTTGTACTTGAAAGACCTTTCATTAATAATACAAATAAAAAATAGGATTGGTTACAAATTTTTATAAAAAGTTATCGAAAAAACAAATTGTATCGTGTATGATAGTATTATATTGAACCGCCACCGTAGGCGACATGGAGGATTGGTATGGATTATAAAGATTTTTTGGGGAATTCAGAGGAGAAACCATTGGAGCAAATCAAGGAGGATGGAGGATTTACCGCCATTTTTCGAACGATTGGAGTTATTGGAGATTCCCTTGCTTCAGGTGAATTTGAGAGCATAGATGAAGAGGGCAACGTACAATATCATGATTTTTATGAATATTCCTGGGGACAGTTTCTTGCGAGAGCTGCTGGAATAACTGTTTATAATTTTTCACGTGGAGGTATGACAGCAAAAGAATACTGGGAGCATTTTGCAGATGAAAATAACTGCTGGAAACGTTGTCAGGCATATATTATTTGTCTAGGCAATAACGATTTGTTTGTGTATGGGCATCCTTTGGGAACAATCGCAGATGTTCACCTTGACGCGCCTGAACAAAATCCGCCTACGTATATGGGATATATGGGGAAGATTCTTTCCCGGTTGAAAGAAATACAGCCACAGGCGAAACTTTTTGTAATATCTTTGCAGCATGATGATATGGGAGAAGAGCGTAACCAGTTGATTGATGAATGTACCATTCAATTAGAAAAGCTGACACAGCAGTATGAAGGATGTTATTTACTGAATTTTAGCAAATATTCTATCTGCTATACCCAAAATGTACGGGAGCATTTTGCACTGGGTTTTCATCCTAATCCAATGGGCTATTATGTTTATGCCAAAATGGTAGGGTCTTATATTGATTATATTGTCCGCCACCATATGAAGGATTTTGCAAAGGTAGGTTTTATTGGAACGGATATCATTTAAAAGATATTCAGAATAACAGTTCAGATGGTATGCGTGCAAGGCACGCAGGGAGGTATAAGTTTGAAAGTAAACTTTCAAATATTGATTGGTATGTGCGCTAAAGCGCACAGGGAGGTATAAGTTTGAAACAAGCTAAAAACAGCCATTTTTGGGGGTGTAGTAACACAAATAGACTCGCATAGCGAGCCTCGGATATCAATATTCCCACCTTAAGACTATTACTTTGGCGCACCTGCACATCAAAACCAAACGGATGGGTGCATCTGATACTGATGCCGGGATGCCATATTTATATTTTGAGGTAGGAAAATTATATCACAAAAACTTGAAAAGCGAAAGCCACAAATAAGGTTTCATAACCCCATTGGTGCCTTTCGCAGAAAGGCGGATTATAAAAATGAAAATGTATGATGAGTTTTTATGTGCGCTTCCTATGGTCTATAAGGAAGGGGCCTATGGGATAGAACTATTTAAACAAGACCTGGATATAGAAGAGATGGTTTCCTTTGAGTATGGAGAATACGGAGAAACGCTCATCTGCTATCCACCGGACAATAAAAAATTTACATTGTGGGGAATTTCCAAAGAAGAGCTCGAAGAGTCATTTACCGTTTTTTATGACAGAACTAACCGATTAAAAAGGATTACTGCACATGTGAAAGACAAAGAGGCCCTCTTGTATATTCGTTATGATGACATAGAAGAAGCAAAGCAGGAAATTCATGATTTTGCTATAAAAAATGCAGACATGATTATTGATCAGATTTGTCAATGTACTGATTTGGTAGCCAGACTTTTTGTGGAGTATTTTAGTGATGGAGACTGCAGGGATTATCATGCAGTGATTGGAACAGCGGCAGAAAAAGAGGAGTTGGAGCGGCGTTATCCCCAGAATTCTGATATTGCTGATTATGCAGGCGAATTTTCTTCTGAAAATCTTGAGGGGGATAATGATACCTTTGTTGTAATGCTTTCCTGTGCATATGATATGGATGTGAATTTTTTCTTGTATGCAGTTGATATTATGTCAAAACGAATCCAGGAAAAAGCGATAGCGCAGCTCAATAAAACACCAGATTTTAAGTTTTTATGCCAAGAATATGATTAAACCAGCTAATATAAGGACTATGAACTATTGACTTAAGAGCCGTCGCGCAGCGACTTTCAATAGAAACGAAGACGGACGAGAGAAATATTAATGAGGAAGAAACGAATTAAAATTTCTCTCAGAAAGGTCCGTCGAAGGAGCTATTGACTTAAGAGCCGTCGCGCAGCGACTTTCAATAGAAACGAAGACGGACGAGAGAAATATTAATGAGGAAGAAACGAATTAAAATTTCTCTCAGAAAGGTCCGTCGAAGGAACTATTGACTTAAGAGCCGTCGCGCAGCGACTTAAAATAAAAAGGAGAGTGTATATATGCGTAGTGACAAGAAATATAAAAAGAGCTTTGAAGAGCGATTTGAAAAAGAGATTTTAGAACTATTGGTTTTAACAAAATCCTGTGTTACAGGAGCCGCCTGCAATGGAAAATTTCTGACGCCTTCTGTGGATTTTGTTGCATCTGTCAATGTACAAACAGGAGAGTTTTCACAGGAACAAGGCAATCTTGAGTGGCTCATAGAAGACGACCCGGAAAGAGAAGGTTGGGGATATGATTTTGAACAGCTTCAAATTTATCGTGTTAGAGTTAGAAAAAATAGCTTGATCAATCATTACTATATGTTGGTCGAAGTCTTGGAAGAAAATGTTTCAGAACCACAGCTGGATGTGCTCAGAGAACAGTTGATAATACCTGTAAAAATCTGCGACGAAACAATGGGAACTTTTGTGCTTGACAGAACCTATTCTTGGTTTGAGGGTGAGATTGCCTGGGTTCAAAACAAGTGTCAGGTGTATTTAGCTACGGATGAAGAGGATGGCGATACAGCCGGCAAAGCACATGGTTATCTAAAAGAGTTGTATCAGAATCAGGAAATCTGGGATGAGAAAATCCGCCAGTTTGCAGCAAAAAAATTAACAAGCCTGGCGAATAACTGGAATGAGGAGGACGAAATCCTTATTACAGAAAAGGATTTTATCAGCCGGATTTTTATAAGAGAGCTTTCGATTGAGGAAGACGGCAGACTGACGCTGTATTATGATGACGATGATATGTTTTTTGGGCATTCCATAGAAATAGTGGGTGATATTTTCGGAGGGATTGAAGACGCAGATATTGTAGGGTAAGAATATATGTGAAAGGTCAGGATGTTTAAATGAACCATCAGACATGTTTCAGTACAGAACAGCAAAAAGTGCGTTATGAAATGCGCAATGAAATAGAAACCATTCTGAAAGAATCTCATATAGACCGGACAAAATTTCATGAAGCCTCAAAGAAGTATTATGATAAAATAATTCGAACGTTATATTATACATATTGCGATTATAAGAAATATCCCGCAATTCAGACTGCATATATGTGGACGCGGTTTCGCGACCATTTAAAAATGACAGAACTTATCAAGACAGATTGGGATGACTGGGAACAATATATCGGTAAGCTGGATATGCTTATCCCAGAAAATGCTCCAACAAAATGCTATTATCTTTTGGTAGATGGAGGCTGGGTATATGAAGGCATCTTATTAGAAATAAAAAAAGTTCTGTTAAAGTACCCAATTTCAATGGACGACTTCTATCTTTTTCCCAAAGATTATAGTTGGCTGATTAATCATTGTGATGATGGCGGCTGTATGTATCGGGTATGGAAATAGTGTGAGAAGTACTAGGTGGGTTAGGTGACTATGGAAGAGGGCTATGTTCAACGTTCGCTTGTTAAGAAACCGTGCACAATTGTAAAAAAAGATTGGTAGATTCTTTCTGCCTCAGACAGTATACTTGTTTTATCACAACAGGAAAGGAGATATCAATGAATTTAGGAAATAGTTTATTTCATGCGCGAAAAAAATGCGGTCTTTCACAAGAAGAGGTTGCAGAGAAACTAGGAGTCAGCAGACAGACGATTTCAAAATGGGAAACAGATGAAACACTTCCAGATATTCGACAGTCCAAAAAAATGGCGAAACTTTATCATGTATCGCTTGATGAATTAGTCGAATTTGATATTGATTTGAAAGAAATCGAAGAGATAATTGAAAAGTCCAGTGAAGTGAAAGAAGAAAAAATTGACTGGACAAAAGCATGGGGAAAGAAATATCCTATTCTGCTCAAATATCAGGAAGAGGTTAATATTCCATATTATGCAGTAAAATTAAGCGCTATGCTCGATGAATTGAAAGAAGAGTGCGGGTATAGTGAATTGGATACATTTCTTGTACTCAAAGATATTTTAGCAGGCATATGGAAGCACAGGAAAAGTAACATCGTATAAAGATTGAGCGCCTGCGTGCGCAATCTGCAAAAACAAAGCGTTTTGTTTCAGTGGGTTCTGTATGCACAATTCTAGTTCATTTCTTCTTCATCCATTTCTTCTCGAATATGCAGGGGACATTGGAAGCTTTCCATACATTCACAAATGACAGCGATTTGCTCTTCACTCATGTTATGGCAGCTAAATCTTACTATCTGATGTTCTCTCTGTGTATCGGTTTCCCGTCCATATTCAAAAATCCAAAAGTGCGTATTTGTCCAATATTCTGCTTGATCCAAGCAGTCAAAACGCCAGCTTTTTTCGTTTTGCTCTATATCTATATTTTGCTGCCAGCCAGAAAATTTTTCTTTGATTGTTTGTAATATTTCTGCAAGCGGAAGTGCTTCCAATGCTTTTAGATTTCCTTTTCCCAAACAGTATTTGTCATATACAGTTTGGTCGTCCAGAGAGGCACCTGGTTTATATTTCCAAAAAGCAAGTTCCACTTCATGAATGGGAGGATAATCTCCATGAAACATCATATAAGCAGTTTCTTCCAAGGAATGATGGCTCCAATATTCGCAGCACGTCATTTGCAAACCTTCTGCATCCCATTCTGTACCTGTTAGTTTCTGCATTTCTTCTATCTGTTCCTCTGTTGGCAAGTCGTAACAATCTGCAATTCGATTGATTAATTCTTTGACTTGTTCTAATTTTTTTAACTCCATATAGCTATCCTCCGAGCACATACCAAAGTCTCTGCTTTTTATTTTCCCTGTATAAGAAATGTATTATGATAATCATTGTAGCACAACTGAAATAAGAAAACAAATAGGAGTGATAAAATATTTAATAAGGTTATTCTAATTATCATCAATTCATCTGCGCCTGTTTCTGTCACTGTATGTAAGGAATTGTTTATAAAATTGCAAGGACGGATCTTCCCCCAATACAAACAACACCATAAATTCTGCAGTGTAAGAAAGAAAAAAGGTGCTTATGCCAAGATCAAGACCATATTTCAAACCAGTAAAGAACCCTTTTTTGGAAAATCCCAAATCACTCCAATGAAGCTTAAACATATCCAACGCAGTCCATATCAGCAAAATGCAGCAGATTCTGCCTTTATTTTCATTTTATCACCCCTTTAAAAGTTATAGCATAGTCTTTCGTTAAAAGAAACCTCATTGTAACTAAGATACATTATTACCTTGCCAAGATACAACTATTATGGATTTTTCTGCCATATGCATGTAACAGGAAGCCGAAGGCTGAACTGTTATCCAATTTATCTGAAAATACTTGATTTCGATAGCTTCTTTATAGAAAATATTGTATAATCACAAGTAAGAAAAAATGGAAAGTCTATAGGTACTGGTTACCTGGACGCTCGCGTTGCTCAATTAGGTCATATCGAAAATGGTGTAAACGAAGGGGCAGTTCATTGGAATGCCAAAACTGCTTTTTGGTTCACACCATCATCGATTCTAACCTAAAGAATTTTTAGGAGGGAACATGAGTAATTTATTACCGGAACGATAGAACAGAATTAGCGGTAAAAGCTCAGGTGGATTTGTTATTGTCCATTTTCTTTTTATGGTCTTTTCCTGTACAAGCATCTTTGTATCCTGCTTGTACAGGAAAAATTCTATTATTTTTTATATAGGAAATATTCTGCATAGTTCGGTGGAAATACAAATCTGAAAAGAGAGTATTCAGAATATCTTTTAATGAATCATCGTTCCAAGCGGCAAGCTGTTCTTTAGAAATATCCAGCTTTTCCCTGAGAAAATATTCAAAGTGACTTCCCCATACATTGTTGCGGTGTCGGATATATTTCTTACTTTAAAAACTTCTGCTCACTTACTCTACATAAATTTCCTTTGAAATGACAGCCCTGTCCGCAATGCTGCTGTTCATTCCTTCCTGCGCCATCAAAGACCAGTCATCAGGATTGTCAAAAATGTAGACATACAAGGTTTTTATCTCTTTCCCCTGAACAGCAAATACGGCTCTGCCTGCCATTTCCATATCTGGGTGAAGCATTTCCCCATCCTGATTAAAGCAAATTGTAGAGCAGGGTTCCCCTGGTGTTGTCGCATGGACAATTACCTGATACGGAGATACTACTATATCTTCAAGCGTAATATTCCCTTTTTTCTCACCCATTTCAATTGTTTTTACATCTGTCGTGTTTATCCCAAACGGAATAGCAATATTCCAACTGCCATCCGTCCAGTGGGATGCCGATATTTCCTCACCGTCAAGCATCCTGTCGTCATCATAACCAAGACCGTTTACATTTAAGCTAAGTTCGCCGCTGCCTGTATGTTTCTCTGCAAGGTTTATCTTCAGCATACCTGCAAACGTATGGCTGTCAATCACCTTTCCATCAAACGTATTTTCGAGCCATTCAGGCGAACTTCCATCCACACTCCATGTTCCTCTGATATAAAACCCTGCAGATGTTCGGTTATCCGCAGCGTTCATGCCTGTATAATGTTCTGGAATATGCGTAAAATCCGCATCTTCTGATTCAATATTTACTGTAAGGAATATGGAATATCCATCACAATAGGCTTCTGATGCAGTCAGCGTGATTCCTTTATCAGACATGGTATAGTCCGATGTATCCAGATTTCCCACAGAATCTTCATTTGTCAGCACAGTTTTCTTATCCGTATAGTCTCCGGAATATGTGGCGTCATCCTCAACCTTTTCAAAAATCTTTCCAATCAATGGAATCTTTGCTGCAAGTACCGGATTAAAATATCCGAGTCCAGCAATTCCAATAACCGACGCAGCCACTACAGCAGCCACATATTTTCCTATTTTTCCGAATTTATTCATTTTATCATTCCTCCGTCTATGTATCTGGATTTCTTTGTCACTTAATTCAGGAGCAAGGGCCTGCTTTAAGATCTGATCCAATTTTTCATCTGTCATATCCTATCGCCTCCAATTTTTCCTTTAATTGCTTCTTTGCTTTCCGCATCCGGCTTTTGACGGTTCCTTCTGGCAGCCCAAGGATCTTAGATACCTCACTGATCTGCATATCCGCTGAATAATACAAATAGATTGGTATTCTGTACTTCTCGGGCAAGGATGCAACGAATCCCTGAATCATGTCTACCTCATTTTGCTTTAATACAATGCGTTCAGGGGAAACTTCGTTATCAGAATCAGTAAACCCATATCCTTCATCAGACATCTCGTCCATACTGTCAATCGGAACCAGCCTCATCCTGTTTGCATATTTTTTCTTCTTATTTTTCCAAAGATAAATTGAAGTGGATAAAGCGTAACTTTTTGTATTCTGCATAGAGTCCAGTCTTTTCTTTTTTTCCAGCAGCTTGAGCATAGTGTCCTGATACAGTTCGTCCCCATTTTCCGCATCCCCGGCTGTCATCCGGCAAAAACGCAGAATATCTTTTCCAAACTTCAGGACAAACCGCTCGAAATCATCATTACTCATAGCAGCCATCCTCCTTCTTTTTTCAAGTCGACTTGCAAAGATTTGCCCTTGCATGTATATATTGTCGTGGCGCTGGAAAAAGTTTTCAAATTCTCAAAAATTTTAACATTTTTATAGCCAAATCAAAACTATGACTGGAAATCCACAATCATAAAACCTTTACGCTCTACTCCGCAATTCCTTCAAATGTCTAAGTTGTGCCTTGCTTAAAACTCTTGGTTTTCCAATCCTGACAAGGTTTTTGGGCAAAACATAGGTCTTGCTTACTTCCATCCATGACTTTAACCGGATTATTTTCGGAAACTTTCTGTGCAGCTTATCCATTTTCCGTAGCGTCGATACTTTCCCGGTTGATCTGTGACAGCCCCGCAAGGGTGTAGTCACAATCTTCGGGAAGGGAAAGCATTTGCGACAAAAGTCTCTTTGCCTTTAAGGTCAGCTCCTTGTTGCATAAATGGTGGTTGCTCATAACGGTATAGCCCTTGTTGTGCTTCACCCGGAAAACTGCCATAGCTTCATCACTCCTTTGTTGTGGATTTGTTACGCGATAGAACGCCATTTTGCCGGGGTTAGGTATAAATCCCTGTCCCCGGCAAAAGTGCGCCCGCAAAGCCGCATATAGCAAGGCTCTTTTTGCCCCTACTGCGTAACATGAGGGCATAAAAAAGCGGCGTTCCTGTTCTCCCGGTTAGGGATAGAGAAACGCCGCGTTTGCGTCGTATTCAGTTTTCATTTATTCTTTCTCAATGCTGTGTGCTGGTGGCTGGGCTGGCAGGGTTGGGGGGGCGGCATATCAAGGCTCTTTCCCTCAAAAGTAGTAAATTGGTAGTAAATTCAGCTTGAAATCCTGCTTGTAAAGGAAAAATTCTACTATTTTTATATAGGAAATTTTAATATGTATAAAAGAGTTATTTATTCCGTTTTTCCAAGAAGCACTCATTTTCACGAAGGATACGTTTGTGTTCTTTTAAGCTTTCAAGCAGCACCATTTTTTCATATACCGTACAATCTCTAAATATTTGAGCAGTTTCCTTTTGGCATTCTGATGAACGAATTGGTATATTTCCATACAGCAGTTCTTCAATTCCAACATTTAACGCGCCTGCTATATTTACTAAGGATGTTAAACTGGCTCGTCTTGCAGCAGTTTCAATCTGGCTGATGTATTGTGTTGACAGTTCAGATCGTTCTGCTAGTTTCTCTTGAGAAATTTTTTCCCGTTTGCGAATCTCTCGAATCCGCTTCCCAATGATTTGATAATTAATTGACATATTCAGCATCCTCCTATTAAAAGTCGCTGCGCGACGGCACTAAAGAATTAAAATCGTATTGCCGCACTAAAGGGAGAGAAATTTTCATTAGAGAGGACCCCATGAAAATCTCTCTCGTGCGCCTACACGACTTTAAAATAAAAAGTCGCTGCGCGACGGCACTAAAGAATTAAAATCGTATTGCCGCACTAAAGGGAGAGAAATTTTCATTAGAGAGGACCCCATGAAAATCTCTCTCGTGCGCCTACACGACTTTAAAATAAAAAGTCGCTGCGCGACGGCACTAAAGAATTAAAATCATGCGCGACGGCACTAAAGAATTAAAATCATGCGCGACGGCACTAAAGAGTTAAAGTCACAGCGCGACGGCACTAAAGAATTAAAATCATGCGCGACGGCACTAAAGAATTAAAATCGCTGCGCGACGGCACTAAAGACCTAAAATTATTACGTAATGATGCACTTTAGACTCTTTTATTCTATAGGAAGTGGTATTATATTTCTTGATTCTGATAAAAATATGTATTTTTGCTATGGTTTTTGATACTGTACGCTGATATATAAGCTTCCAGTACATGGAATCGTACTGTTTTTGACGTTATAATAATAAAAATTGAGCGTCAGCGTGTTTGGTCTGTACCATACAATTTTTTATATATTGAAAAAGGTATCAATCTATGAAAGAAAGAAGCAATATTTTGAATAGTCCTTCCTCAAAAAAAGAAAAAATTCGTGAGCGTTATAAGGGAATCGATCCTGATGATTTAGACATCATTCCAGCAGTGGTTCATGATGATTTTTATAAGAGTGGGAAAGAGCAGCGCGTTGCTGTGTATGTCAGAGTTTCGACAGACGATCCAAGGCAGACAACCTCATATGAACTGCAAAAAAATCATTATGAAGACTTTGTAAACCAAGAACCAGGATGGAAATTAATAAAAATTTATGCAGATCAGGGTATTTCTGGGACTTCTATGGAGCATCGGGAAGCATTTCTTAATATGGTGGAAGATTGTGAAGCGGGTAAAATTGATATGATTATTACCAAGAGTGTGTCAAGGTTTGCCAGAAATCTTGTAGACTGTATCAGCTGTGTGCGAAAACTAAAATCCATGACACCTCCTGTTGATGTTTATTTTGAGACAGAAAGACTTCATACATTAAGCGGAATAAGCGAATTGGTATTGTCCAATTTGGCGATACAGGCACAGGAGGAAAGCCATCTCAAAAGTGATATTATGAATGCGTCTATTGAGATGCGTTTTCGGCGGGGAATCTTTCTGACGCCCCCGCTTCTTGGTTATGATCAAGATGAAAATGGTAATCTGGTCATTAATGAAGAAGAAGCAGACACGGTTCGTCTTATTTATTTTATGTACCTTTATGGGTATAGCTGCAGCGCTATTGCTAAAATACTGACAGAACTCGGAAAATCCACAAAGCTAGGAAACAAATTATGGAGTCCTAGCTCTGTATTGGGAATATTGACAAATGAACGGCATTGCGGCGATGTGCTTGCCCGGAAAACGTATACACCAGATTTTCTTGATCATAAGGCAAAAAAGAACTGCCAGAACCGCCCCCAATACCGACAACGAAATCACCATGAAGCAATTATTTGCAGAGATGATTTTATTGCAGTACAGCATTTGATTGCAAATGCCAAATATGGAAATGGAAACAAAGGAATACTGCCGGAGCTTCATGTGATTGCAGAGGGCATTTTGAAAGGCTATGTTTTGGTAAATCCCAGATGGGCAGCATTTAAAGCAGAAGATTACCAAAAGGCTTCACAGAGTATTGCAGATGAAAAAGATGATATTAAATCAAATGCAGTCGCAATAAAGGCTGGAAATTTTGACTTGCATGGTTATGAAGTCGCGAGAGCGCAGTTTTTTGATACACTGCATAAAATATCAATTACTGTTTCCTGTCATACACTTACATTTCGTACCAAATGTGTCCGAATGTTTGAGGAACAGTTTGTAGAACTGCTGGTACATCCTAAAAAACAGACGCTTGTTGTCCGCCCTGTCACAGAAAAAACACCAAATGCCGTTCAATGGTCCAAGGCAAAAAAAGGCAGTATGATTCCAAGAGAAATTGGCGGCGCCGCTTTTTTGCCAAACTTATACACATTGTTTGGATGGGATATGGCACACAAGTATCGTATTTTGGGAGTAAAAAAGCAAAATGGAGCCGAACGGATTCTTTTGTTTCATCTTGAGTATGCCGAACGATTGGTAGCAACGAAAGATAAAGAATCATTGATGAAGAAGGAGGCGATACCCATTACAAACAGCGGAATGCTATTTGCTTATTCAAATAGTTGGGCAAATACGTTTGGGAAAGATTTTTATGAGCAGTACTGCGAAGAAGCGCGAATGTTACATACTGACAGAGGAAGGTGGTTTACGCAATCAGCAGGAATTTCATACAATCCAGATCCTTTGCAGATTACAAGTACAGAAGAAATAAAGAATCATATTGAGGCAATGATTGGCAGCGCCAAATTGGAGGAAACAAATGAATGAGATACAAAAACGAGACAGCTTGGAAATAATAGAAGACAAAACAGTTTGTTATGATGGATATGAGGTGGTACATGGAGAATTTTTTGCACATCTCAATGAGCCCTCTTTAACGTTTAACAATTTTAAGGTTTATGTGAATGCGGCATGCATTCGAAAAGTTCCAGAATTTGATTATATTCAGATTCTAGTGAATCCTGATGCAAAGAAACTTGCTATAAAACCTTGTAGGGAGGAAGAAAAGGATTCGTTTCGTTGGTGTTCTGAGAGTGCCAAACGTTCTCCCAGGGAGATTTCTTGTAAAATATTTTTTGCAAAGGTGTTTTCCTTGATGGGATGGAATCCACAATTTCGATATAAGCTTCTTGGCAAATTTGTTCGTTCCAAGGAAGAATTTCTTTTTATATTTGATTTGAATGCTCCAGAAGTTTACCAAAGGTTTTCTGAAAAAGAAGTATCTTGTTTGAATCCCGTTTTTCCAGAAGAATGGAAAAATCAGTTTGGTGTTTCTGCGATAGAACACAAGCATTTGACACAAGTTCCTGTTTTTGAGGAACAAATGATATTTGCTCTTGTAGCAGACGCAGAGATTTAAAAAGGAATTATTATGAATAAAACATATCTTTATAATCTGATAGTAGAGGAACAACTTTCCAGACTGACTGTTTCTTTGTCAGAGCAGGAATATGAAATACTGGAAAACATTATTATTTCTGATGGCTGCCAGAAAATAATTGAGACATGGAATCATATTATTTTAGACGGATTTGCGGAGTATGCGGTCTGCAGACAGCAACAAATTCCTTATTATAAAAAAGAGGTATCACTTGCTTCTTATGAGGAAGCGGTTTTGTATGTATGCCAAAAGACACTTTCACAAAAAAATGTGCCAAAAGAACAATATCGGTATTGTATTGGGCGAATTTATGATGCCTATAAGGTTTTTCGGTCATGTTTTTGTCAAAATACGTTTCAAAGTCTGTTTGGTTATAACAGAAGTCATCAGACATCTTCGCAATTTCTTAGTGAGATGCTGCAAATAAAACCTGGAACCATTTTAAAATACAAAATATATTCTCATGCAGTAGATATTTTATATGAAAAAACGCCTCAAATTGCAATGGAAATATTGTCAGGGGCATTTCAAATATCACATACCAAGACCTTAGAGCTTTCTAAGCTGTCACCACATGAAATTATTACGGCATATCATTGCAGGCATCACAAAGCGCAGTTTTGTACAGCTATCCAAAAAATGAAAGCAGAGGATGCAGCCATACAGCAAGCAAATACGGGAAGTTCAAGAACAGAACCTATCATCAAGCAAATGCCGGAATATGATCCAGACGCAGAAGTATCCAGCCTTGCACTGACAATTCCTACGTGGATCAGTTCTATCAAACGGACTCAATCTATGGCAAACTTTAGTTTGGTGTCAAAAAAGGCGCTATGCAGATTAGAACAGCAATTGGATACTTTGGTAGAAACAATCAATATATTGCGTGCTCAAATAGAGGAGGTGCGACATGAGTGATGAAACAAATTTATACCAGTTTGTTCCCGATGTGCATTATGAGTTAATACCTATCAAAAATCTGGTATCAAATCAAAATTACCAGCGGAATTTATCAATCAAGCATGTGCAGCAGACAGCAGCACAGTTTGATTTGTGTCAGATAAATCCTGTAAAAGTAAGTCGGCGTGACGGTATTAATTATGTCTTTAATGGACAGCATACCATTGAAATTATTGCGCGGGTGTCTGGTTCACGAGAAACGCCTGTATGGTGTATGATTTATGATAATCTGGAGTATTGCCATGAAGCTGATATTTTTGCCAATCAAATGAAATTTACAAAAGCATTGCTTCCCTATGAAATATTTATGGCAAATATTGAGGCTGGAAATGATAAACAGTTGATTATAAAATCATTGGTGGAATCTTACCATATGGAGATTTCGGGAAAAAAGCAGCCGGGCAGCATTTGCGCGGTATCGGCGTTAGAGGGTATCCATGATAAATATGGTTTTCATGTACTTGACCGCACACTTTGCCTTATTGTTGGTACATGGGAAGGAGAGCAGCAGTCATTTAGCGCCAATATGATGAAAGGGGTTGCCAGGCTGATTCATTGCTTTGGGGATACGCTTAAAGATGAAACATTCAAAGAAAAACTTGGGCGCGTTTCTGTGAAAGAGTTGAGCCGCACGGCAAAGGACAGGCGTGCAGGGTCACTTGGTTATTCGGAAGCAATGCTTCTTATCTATAACAAAAAGACCCAATCACCTCTTCGCTTTGATAAGCTTTATTTTTAATAGGATTAAAGTTTTTTCTGCTTTCTTAATTCATTGCTTACCAGCAAAATAGACAATACAAATGCCATGAAATCGGCAATGGGTCCTGCGAATAATACACCCATGATACCGAAGCGAAGCGGAAGCACCAAAATCAATGGAATCAAGAAAAAACCTGCCTTGTCAGTGAAAGTAACGCCCCTTTCAATGCTTGTCCTATAGCAGTAAAAAAGTTAGAAGAAAGCAATTTTTGTATTAAATCGTCTCTGACGCCTATGGTGCTCAAATAAATAATTTGAAGCGCCATAGGTATTATTTTATTACGAAATAGGAGGATATGCAAGGTGTTTGGAAAATATGATATAGCAAAAAGTAACAGTTTGTTACTTTTCACACCCGCGCCATGCACTTGCTGCATGGCGTCGGAGCAAGCGCCAAAATGCGTGCTTTTTAGCATTTTGTGTGCATCAATTGTTGCAATTCACACCGAAATCGTTGTAAGTATATGAGAAATCTGGCGTAAGTGTGAATTGTAACAACAGTTTTATTCGTTTTCCATGCAGTTTGACAGAACCAATAAAAATTTAGTATTTCGGTCTTTGGCAGCTTTTTGATACCATGTTTCGAGCAGTGTGTCATCCATAGAATTTGTCAGAATGGAAAAAAAGGAAAGATTATCATCTTCATAAGCTCTATTGGCATATTGTGCAATCAGGGGACGGTCTTCCGCCAAATGGTTCAGCAGAACAGAGAAAAAGTCGATTTGATAATCCTGATAGGCTTTTTCAAGATACTGTTCAACCAAAGGCTTGTCAGGTTCTAGGTAGTCAAGGCAGATGGAGAAAAGGGCAATGTCATAATTCTGATAAGCTATCTCAAGATACGGTTTTAATGTTTTTTGTATGTCAGGGAGACTGTTTTGGCGCAGTAATTGTTCAAGGCAGATAGAGACTATGGAAACGTTTTCATCGATTACAGCTTTCTCCAAATAGTTGAATTGCATTGTTTCGCTTAAGGCAGCAATGACTGCCGCAAACCGGGAGGGATCGTTTTCCCGATAATACAACGCTGCCAAATCCTGCGGACTGCTTCCCGTAGTATCCTCAAAGCTAAGTAACAGCGGACAGATGAAAGGAAAATCGGTATCCTGTTTTACTGCTTGTATTTGTGATAAAAGTTCTGGCAGTATTTGCATGACAGACGTATTTTGGACAAGATTTTCGCAGTTTTTTTCAAAAAACACTGTCATGGAATCACCATTTGGCAGCAAAACAGACTGACTTGCATAGGAATCTTTATCATTTTCGCGCACGTTCCAGCCAATTTCTAAGAGATAGGGTTCCTGATAATAAAAATTTACACGAAAATAAGAAGTAATTTTGCCGGATGCATTGGTACGAATATAGGGGTTGTTTTTTCCAGCTCCATAGTTGTTGCTCTCATCTGCTTTGGGGATATATTCTTCCTGCAAGTTTTGCGGTGTGTTTGCGGGAGCTGCCTGTTCCGTGTTTGTGTCTTCTTTGGAAGGCGCGGAATAAGCGCCGGATACAGTAGCGCCAAGCATGAAAACGAGTACAAATAACAGAGACAAGGCTATGATTCGTTTTGGACGTTTTTGAAATCTCATAATAGATACCAACCTTTCTTTTTATAATACAGCACTTTCGTTGAGTGTCACAGATGTAATGGACGGATTAAGATTTCCACCAGTTCTTGCTGCACTTTTATAAAATTATTCATGGCTGCTTCCTCCGCTTTCCCAAAACTGTTTTAATTCTTCATAATCTTCGGTGGATAACAGTTCTTTTTCAATCAATGTCGAAACAAGGCCCTTTGCACTTCCTTCATAAAGTTTATCAAGAAGTGTCTGTGTCTGTGCAGTTTGATAATCTGACTCGGATACAATGGCAGTGTATTGGTTGCGGCGCCCGATTTTGTTTGTTTTTAGGAAGCCCTTGTCAACGAGGCGCGATAGCAGTGTGATAATGGTGTTTTTCTGCCAGGTTCGTCCTTTTTTTGACAACGCTTCCATAATCTGTGCATAGAGCGCAGTTCCACCATTTCCCCAAATAATCTTCATCAGTTCTAGTTCGGAATCAGAAATTTGCTGTGTCATAGTTTTTTATGAAGTAACAGGAAGCCGAAGGCTGAACTGTTACTTTACGAATCCTTTCTATAAAAAATACCAGTGTTGCTATATTTCTTTAGTAGATTTGACAACAACGTGTAGTCTAAAAATAGAATAACACAATGTAGTCTAAATGTCAACATTTAAGTAATCTTGTTATGTACTATAGCAAGAAGTATTGTTGCATAATGCATAAAAGAGTTATCATTTTGAAAAAAGTATGTGCAAATTGCAAAATGTGAAACAAAGTACCACTTATGTCCGTTTTTATAGATAAATGTGTTTCTGCTTCATATAATAAATCTCGTAACAAGGGATTGGGGAAACTCTAACAAATGATGTATTGCAAATTGCGATACAAAATGGTACAATAAAAATATCTAGAAAGCGAGGAGGTGCTAATATGGCAGCAAAAACAGCAAATGTAACAGCACGTATTCAGCCGGATATTAAAGAAACTGCGGAAGCAATTTTGGAAAGGCTTGGAATCCCTGTTTCTGTGTTTATTGATATGACCTACAGACAGGTAATTATGCACAATGGCGTACCGTTTTCTCTAGAGATTCCAAATAAACTGAAAACCAGAGAAAGTATATCGGAAGTTGAATTTAATAAAATGATGGCAACAGGACTAAAACAGGCAAAAGAGGATGATTCGCTGACGGCAGATGAGGCATTTGCAAATCTGAGATTGGAGCTTGCAAAATGACTTCTTACAATTCACACTTACGCCAGATTTCTCATATACTTACAACGATTTCGGTGTGAATTGCAACAATTGATGCACACAAAATGCTAAAAAGCACGCATTTTGGCGCTTGCTCCGACGCCATGCAGCAAGTGCATGGCGCGGGTGTGAAAAGTAACAATGACTTCTTATGAAGTAAAGGTTACAAAACAGGCTTATGGACAAATGAGGGAAATTGTGTTATATATAACGAATGAACTGCTTGAACCAGAAGCGGCGGCAAACTTGCTTGATAAAATACAGGAGGCTATCAACGCATTGTCTGATATGCCGAAAAGGCATTCTTTGGTCGATGAAGAACCGTGGAGAAGCGAGGGTGTAAGAAAAACTGTTGTTAAGAATTTCCTCATTTACTTTTGGGTTGATGATGAAAATATGCGGGTTCAGGTAACAGGAGTGATTTATGCGAAACGGAATCAACTGGTACAGCTTGTTAAAATGGATTGAGAATAGTATCGAATTTCTATTGCCCAAATCGTGCCCAGAATTTGCCCAAGTTGGATGGGCAAAACCATTAAAATATGGAAGGCTATAGTAATACTTGAGAGTAAAAAGTTCTATCAAAAAAATAACTCTTCCATATGGATTTAT
>CAJUKA010000075.1 GCA_910586585.1 uncultured Lachnospiraceae bacterium | reverse complement strand
GCGCTTTTCCATGATGGCAAAGTATATCGTGCGGTATGTGGGGCTGTTCCTGCTTTCGCTTTTTGCAATCGTGGCGATTATTGCACTTCCGGTTATTGCAGTCATAGCGATTATTTACAATTCGCCGCTGGCGATATTCTTCCCGTCCATATCATCGGGGGAAACGACACAGGAAGTCCTATCGGCGTATGTATCGGAATTTAATGATGCGGTCAATGCGGAACTTGCGGACTATGCCGGATATGACACAAGTGAAAAAATCTATGTCAATTTTGAGGGTTCCGGCACACCGGATAATTTCTGTGACATACTCATGGTCTACATGGTAAAGCATGGGGACGGTGATACCGCAACGGATATGACGGATAAGGCAAAGCAGAACCTGAAAGCTGTCTTTGACGATATGTGCAGCTACACCATTACCAGCAGAACCGATACGGAGACCGACGATGAGGGCAACACGACAACCACAACGGTCAAAGAGGTCAATGTGGAACTGAAATCGTGTTATGACATGATTTCGGTCTATGGGTTCAATGCGGAAGAACAGGCGATGCTTGCCGAACTGATGAAGCCGGAATATCTTGCAATGATCGGTTATACTGGCGGTGGCGGCGATCCGGGGGAGGGGATTTCTCCCGAACAGTATCAGGCAATCGTGGATGCCATTTCCGACGAAAACGGAAAGAAGGTAGTAGCGTTTGCATTGTCAAAGGTAGGCTATCCGTACAGTCAGGCATACCGTGACAGCGGGGACTATTATGATTGCAGCTCCCTTGCCTATTACGCATGGCGCAGTGCGGGGGTAAGCATCATGTACGAGGGTTCCAATACGGCGGCAAGTGAGGGAAAGCTGTGCTATGACAACAACCTGCTTGTGAACTATGATGAGATGCAGCCGGGGGATCTGATTTTTTACAGTTATGACAGAAACGGGCGCTTTATGAACATTACACATGTGGCAATCTATGTGGGCAATGGAAAAGTAGTTGAGGCGGCAAATGCAAGGCTTGGGGTAGTATACAGACCAGTGCAGGGGCGTTCTTCCATAGTGTTCATTGGCAGACCTAGATAGGCGGTGTATATGGCAAAAAAGAAAGAGACAGAGAACCTTGCGGAAGAACTTGCAAAATCCTTTGAACGGTGGGAACACCTGAGAGAACATGGCGGCAGTGATCCGTCCTATGCGGATGGCACGAACATGAACCTTGTAAGGAACCATATCATGTACTATAAAAACAAGATGGTGGAGCAATACGGCACGGATTACGAAAAATACCCGGAAGTTTTCTACCGGGAAGTGCCGCCAAAAGTAAGCGAAAATTATATGGCAAGGGCAGGTGAGATAAAAGACGGTGCGGCGCAGGCTTTGGAATATTATATTTCCGATCCCAACTTTTTCTATCTCCTTGCAAACAAGGATGTTCTGACGGAAAAAGAGGCGAAGCAGATAAGCCTGCATAACGTGCTTGGGTATGCCTCCGGGCTTGCAAGAGCCATAAAAGATGGGGATCTGATTACAATGCGCCGACATGCGGGCAGACCGGAGGGTTATCTGGAGTCCTTTGCCCAGTGCGCCACACGGATGATGAATATCATAAATGACAGGAAAAAAGAGCCGGGACAGGTACAGGGAGACGGGCAGCTTTCTTTGTTCCAGTTTGGTATGGAGACAGGGCAGTGCCGATAAGCGCTGTCTTTTTATGCGGATAAAAGGAGGAAAGCATGAAATTAGAAGATATGATTATGGTGGTGGAAAACCGGAAAGGGACGGAAACCAACTATCTGTTGAACCTTACAGATTATATGGAGGCAGCATTAAAGCTGTGGGGAGAACATGCAGAGGATATGGCAGGAGCCATAGGCACACTGTATGGAACAAAGGCAGGAAAGGCGGACTGGAGCGATCTGTATATTGCGGCAAACAAGAGTATCCATGCGTCATTTTGTGGGAGTGAGCCGCAGTTAAGGGAGTTCCTTTCAGGACGATTTAATGATGGCGAATGGTCTTTTGATGCGGAACGCTGCTCTAAGGACTGTCTTGACGTTCTGCGGATATACAACATGAAGCCGGACGGACATTCGCTGTTCCCTTACCTGCATTATGAACCTGTGGAGCATACTTTCCATGCCGGGGAAGTGCTTCATAACATGAATGGGAATGACTACCGTGTGCTTGCAGCGTTAAGTCCACAAAATCTGCTGTTAATGAGCATGAGGGACAGCCAGATCATAGTGGGGAATGGTGTCCGGTTTTATGAGAGATACCCAAAAGGGGAACGTCCCGACAGTGACAGCATGGTAACAGGCATAGAGTGGGATCATGGCGTTTATTTAGGGAATGACATTACAAGGATTGACTTTGACATTCTCAAACAGGAGTATGGAGAGCCTGACAGGGTGGAGAATGTTTCAGACCTGCGGGATAAGATACGGAAGGATTTCTGGATGCAGAAGAATGTGGAGCAGAAAGAGGGACTGCCGGAGAGGGTAAGAAACACAGCAAGGGACTGTCTTGAAAATAATTTTGGGACAAGTGAGCCGGACGTGTTCGATAAAATGCTTGACAGGGGAATGTATGACGGAATGTACCATGCGAAAGAAGAACAGAAAAAAATATCAGGACAATCACGTTGAAAAGGGGGAAATCATATGGAAAAAATATCAGGAAAAGAAACAGTTAGAAACATGGAGCATCTGGTAAAGCTGCTTCATAAGGAGTGGGAGCGTTCCGGCAGGACAAAGGCGGAAGTATCCATAGACACTGCGGATGTAATGACAGTTGAATCAAGGCTTGCGGAGGAAATACAGGCAAGACAGGGGCAGCTTGAAGCACAGGAAATGCCCTTTAAGGAGTGCATGGAGCTTTCCAAAGAGAACTTTGTACTCCTGCGTCTGGCAAAGAAGATAAAGAAAGCAGCGGACAGGTCAGAGCGCCGGGAAAATGCCGTTTCCTTTGCCGTGGAGATGGATAAGGAAGAATACAGGCTGTTTTCCACGCTGATCAAGGTACAGGAGGCTTAGTTTTATTGGGAAAGAAATATAACATCATTTATGCTGATCCGCCGTGGCAGTATAAGGTATATTCTAAAAAAGGGGAAGGGAGAAGCGCAGAAAATCATTACCATACAATGAATATTGAGGATATACGGTCATTGCCTGTTGGAAGAATAGCCGATGACGACTGTATCCTTTTTTTGTGGATCACTTTCCCCTGTTTAATTGAAGGAATATCTGTCATGGAGGCATGGGGATTTACCTATAAGACCTGCGGGTTCAACTGGGTAAAACGGAATAAAAAAGCAGACACGTTCTTTATGGGACTCGGTTTCTGGACACGTTCCAATTCGGAAATCTGTATTCTCGGTACAAAAGGCAGACCAAAGAGGGTATCAAAAGCTGTTCCGCAGGTGTGCGATGCAAGGATTATGGAACACAGCAAAAAGCCGGACGAGATACGGGAGCGGATTGTGGAACTGTGCGGGGACATACCACGGATAGAACTGTTTGCAAGGCAGAGATACGAAGGATGGGACTGTCTGGGAGATGAAATAGACGGAAGGGATATAAGGGAGGCAATACTTGATGTTTAGCGCAAAAAGAAAATATAACATCATTTATGCTGATCCGCCGTGGAAATATGACCGGAAAGTTGGACAGGGGGTTGCAGAGGACCATTACCACACAATGAATATAGAAGATATATGTTCGCTGCCTGTCGGGACAATTGCCGCTGATGACTGTGTGCTTTTTTTGTGGGTGACGTTTCCGTTCCTTACAGAAGGGCTTTTGGTTATGGAGCGGTGGGGGTTCAGTTATCAGACCTGCGGATTTAACTGGGTAAAGAGGAATAAAAAGGCAGATACCTTTTATTTCGGACTCGGTTTCTGGACACGTTCCTGTTCGGAAATCTGTATCCTCGGCACAAAAGGCAGACCAGAGAGGGTTTCCATAAATGTACCGCAGGTGTGCGATGCAAGGATCATGGAACACAGCAAAAAGCCGGATGAAATACGGGAGCGGATTGTGGAACTGTGCGGGGATTTACCACGGATAGAACTGTTTGCAAGGCAGAGATACGAAGGATGGGACTGTCTTGGGGACGAGATAGACGGAAAAGATATCAGGCAATCAATATTGGAGGTATAAAAGTATATGACATTTGATGATATAAAGGCAAGTGAGATCAGGGAGAAGATTTTCCCTATGGTACTGGAAGAAGCGTGCAGACAGTGGTGCGAGTTCCTGCCGGATGCACCGGAACGTGCAGACGGGGAGGGATTTGCAGAGTTCTTCTATGAAATTTTTCAGGAAAAGGAACTGGAATATGCAAGACAGATATATGAAATGGAGGAACATGAGGCAGTAAAAACGCCAAAGGAGAAAAACAGATAAAGGGGGCTGTATATGAGTGCAGACACTAAGACATCAAAGCTGTATGATGCTGCCATAGATGAAGTGACTGGAAACGGGCGGGCATGGAAAAGCGTGTGCAGGCTTACGGGGCAGCTCTACCGCTATGAGTTTGACAATATCCTCATGGTCTATATGCAGAGACCGGGGGCAAAGCTGATTGCAGACTTCGACACATGGAAAAAGGTAGGGCGGTATGTAAGGCGTGGCAGCAAGGGTATCGCAATCTTCCCGTCAAGAGCCTTAAAACCGGATATGCGGTATGTTTTCGACATATCCGATACCGGGGGCAGGGAAAGCCGCCTGACATGGGAGCTTGATAAGAACACCATGAAAGCCTACTCTGCATGGATACGGGAAAAAGAGGGGACTGTCCTGACGGAAGGAAAAGAATCTGATAAATCTTTCCTAAAAGACTTTACAGAAAGCAGAATCGGAGTCATAATGGACTCAGAATTTAGTGAGCGTATCACTGAGTTCACGAATTTAGCAGGAAACAAACAGATAACAGAAAATGGCAGAGTGCAAGAGATTACGGCAGTAGAAGCGTTAAAAAGAAGCGTCATGTATGCGGTATTTACAAGATGCGGCTTTGACCTTCCCACTGAAAAACAGGATTTCTCCTTTATTACCGCATTTACGAAAGAGGAGGAAGTCTACCGTTTAGGATCTCTGCTCAGCGATATATCCTGTGAAGTGCTGAGAGGCATTGCAAATGATTTGAAGCAGATGGAAGAAAGGAGTATTGCAAATGGCAGAGATAACAATGACGTATCACGAGGGAGCGGACGGGATGCTGTACCCGTTGCTTACGGCACCGGAGGAAACGGTGAGCATGACAAACTTGGGGAAATTCGCAGTGAGGGCGATGGAGTACCTGAAAGAGAACCACAACGACAGATACCGGACGTTAAAGAGGTTCGGGAAACTGGCGGAGAAGATGCAGGAAGTGGAGAACGAGGCGAACCGGATGATGGACGAACTGGAGAACAGCTACCTGAAAAACAACCCGCCGGGGGACAGAAACTCGACAATGGAGATGTGGCAGCTACGCCAGCAGGCGAGGATGCAGGCAGAAGAAATCGTGATGAAGGAAGTAGTGATGAAGTTCCATTAGGGGACAGTGAACAGCAGGATATAAGGAAAGCAGAACTTGACAGGGAGATTGAACGGGAACTGAGTGAAATCAATTCTTTAGGAAGTTCTGACACACAGAAAGGAAGCTATGAACAGGCTTCCTTTTTGATTGCCCAAAACGGGGATATGGCACTGCCCAGTGAATATTCCTACCAGAAGCCGGAACAGGTGCTTACCGTGCCGCATGAATATGTGAAAGAGGCGCTTATGCATGGCAGCGGGTTTGAACATGGGAAAAGGCGTATCTATGCAATGTTTCAGGATATTTCCGATCCGGGTGAACGTGTAAAGGCAATCCGTAAGGAATACGGACAGGGCGGTGCAGGCTGGCCCCTTGAGGGGGACGGGCTGCACGGGTATGACTCGTTTCATGCAAAGGGATTCCGGTTTGAGTGGCGTGAGGGCGGGATCGAAAAAGAAAGCTATATGAACTGGAAAGCCATAGAGCGTGAACTGGGTGCGCTGATAATGACAGGGGAATATTATACCCCGCCAAAGGCATTTGATCCTGAAAAAGTATCGGCGGCTGTGTGGCAGGAGGCTATGGATGAGTTTTTCCAGAAGAGTTTCTGGAGTCCGGTCCCAAACATGCTGATTTATGAGGTGTTCACAAAAGAGCTGCCCATGAGTGACAAGGTACAGTTTATTGAAAGGATGCTCGGCAAAAATATTTACGCTGCAGGCATAGATAATCATTTTGAAAACCGTTACGGCAGATGTGACATAGAGCAGACAAAAGAGGGCATTTCCATTGAATATTACGACGGGGAAGGCACGAAATGGAAAACGGAGCTTGACTGGTGGGACTGTGCGGCTTATGTGGAAAGCATGATTGCTGACGGTGTATACCAGACATATGCGCCTTATTCTGAAATTGACCGTGTGATGGAAGAACGCCCGAATGTATCATGGATAAAGACTTATAAAGAAGAGGCAGATAAGTTTCTTTCGGAAGATGCGGGACAGCATCAGCAGAACCGCATAAACACCCTGCAAATGGTTTTTGCACAGACAGGCATACAGGAGCAGATGGAAGTTTCATGGGACGATGCCTATGATGAGGTCATTGCAAGCAACGGGGAAAACGTATGGCATGGCAGGCAGTTCTATGACTATCTGTTTGATGAAGTGCTTGTGTTTGACAGACCACACAGGGATAACAGGATTCCATATGATGTGATGGGGCAGCTTGAACACGACAGGTATTCAAGCCATAACCCGGACAAGGATAAATTTATCCACCGGAAAACCTTTGACACAGTGGAGCTTACCGCCGAAGAATCAGAAAAGCAGGAGGAAAACCTGTGGCTGGAACCGTTAAAGGCATATTTCAACGAAGAAATCCAGTATATCTCCGTAAAGACACTGATCTATGACATTTTTACCACAAACATGAACATGGAGAGCAAAGCCGGATTCCTTGCAAATGTATATGGGGAACAGCGGGAAGGCTTCTTTATGTCGGAATATACAGACAATTCCTATGGAAAATGCAAAATCAGCAGGGATAATGGCGGCATTGAAATCTCCTATCCACGGGCGGATGGCACAAAAGGGGAAAAGCGTGTGGATTACCGTTACTGTGCTGACCTGATCCTTCACATGATAGAGGAAAATGATTATCTGACAGAAGGGATATTTGAGCGTTTCAAAGAAGCCCCAAAAGCGTTTGCCGCCATGCCGTGGTTCATGGAGATTTACCATGAGTACAAGGAGCGTATGCGGCAGGAGCCGGACTTTGAGGCAGTCAGTATTGACGGGCAGACAGAGGAAATACAGGAAGGGCAGGAACCAGAGCAGCAGGAAGTTACGGAAGAAATACCGGAAACGCAACAGACAGCGGAAAACGTGCAGGAAGAAACACCTGTAATACAACAGGAAAATGGACAGGCAGATACACCCAAAATGCCGGAAACGGCAGAACGTGTGGAGGGGGACATTATCAATTCTGACGGGAGTGTGGCAAAGCCCGCTGCGGGCAGTCTGTTCCCGGAGGCGCTGCGGCAGGTGGAGGCAATGGATGAGGATCTGCGTGACGCACTGGAAATCTATCTGACAAAATGTTCCGCAGTCACGCCATATCAGCCGTTTTTGCAGATGGTGTCGGAAAGCAGCCTGACAAAAGAGGATAAGCTGTATTTTCTGAACCGCACCATAAACCACATGGAGGACAAGGAACAGACAAAGGCATATCATAACAATGCTTACGGTCTGGTGGAGTATGTGCAGAGCAGGGACTCCTTTGTGGCAGACCTCAAGACACAGGACGGGGAGCGGAAAAAACTTTCTGCAACCTATGAACAGCTTTATTCCATCATGGAATACCTGATCCGGGCAAAATCATTTGTCATACAGCGGCGCATAAATGAGTATGCAGCGGAATATGCCAGAACGCCTTATGAGAAAAAATCCGATTTAGAGAAACAGTTTGAGGATAAAGTGAAAGCCCTCACAAGCAGGCAGCGCAAAGGGAATTTTCATTTTGAGGACGAAGAACTTCCCAAAGGCGGGCAGAAAACAAGATACCAGTGGAACGTGGAGGCAATCCGGCTGTTAAAGCAGATAGAACATGAGGGCAGGAACGCCACACCGGAGGAACAAAAGACACTTGCCCGTTATGTAGGATGGGGCGGCATACCGCAGGCATTTGATGAAAGGAATGAGGGTTGGCAGAAAGAGTATGCGGAGCTGAAAGAACTCCTTTCCACGCCGGAATATGAGGATGCAAGGGAAACAGTCAATACGGCATTTTATACTTCCCCCGTCATCACGCAGGCAGTTTATGACGCACTGGAAAAATTCGGGTTTCAAAAAGGCAGCATTTTAGAGCCGGCGCTTGGCGTCGGTCATTTTTTTGGAACGCTGCCGGAATCCATGCAGGAGAGCAGGCTTTATGGCGTGGAAAAGGATGACATCAGCGGGCGGATCGCAAAGCTGCTATACCCCAAAGCACAGATAAAGGTAAAGGGATTTGAGGAAACACAGTACCCTGACAATTTTTTCGATGTTGCGGTGGGCAACGTGCCTTTCGGGGATTACAAGCTCTATGATGCAAAATATGCAAAGCACAATTTCCGTATCCATGACTACTTTTTTGCAAAGACACTGGATAAGGTCAGACCGGGCGGCATTGTGGCATTCATCACAAGCAAGGGAACACTTGACAAGGCAAACCCTTCAGTAAGGAAATACATTGCGGAACGGGCGGAGCTGCTCGGCGCAATCCGCCTTCCCAGTAGCGCCTTTAAGGACAGTGCGGGAACCGATGTCACAAGCGACATTATATTCCTGCAAAAGAGGGAACGGAAGATTGTATCGGAGCCGGACTGGGTGCATCTTGGCAGGACGGAAAACGGCATTGCGGTAAACTCCTATTTTGCGGAGCATCCGGAGATGATGCTCGGAACAATGGAATATGACACCCGCATGTTCGGGAACGGCAGCAAATACACAAGCTGTGTCAACCATGATGAAAATTTCGACTTAAAAGACGCACTGAAAACGGCAGTAGGGCAGATTTCCGGCAGGATTACCGATGTGGCGGAACTTGCAGGGGAGGAGGAAAAGACAGAGGACATCATTGAGGCTGATCCCGATGTGAAGAATTACACCTATACCTTTGTGGACGGAAAACTCTATTACCGTGAAAACTCCGTCATGTACCGCAAGGAAGTGTCGGCAACGGCGGAGGAACGCATACGGAACATGGATGAAATCCGCACAATCACAAGACAGCTTATCTTTATCCAGACGGAAGGGTGCAGCAGCGAGGAATTAGCTTCACAGCAGAAACTTCTCAATGACAAATACGATTCTTATGTAAAAAAATATGGACCGCTGACCGGGCGGGGGAACCAGCAGGCATTCCGTGACGATGCGGATTATCCGCTGTTATGTTCCCTTGAAGTCGTGGACGAAGATGGGAGGGTAGAAAAAGCGGATATGTTCTATAAACAGACGATCCGTGCAAAGATTCAGGTGGAGCGTGTGGAGACGGCGGTTGAGGCGCTGAATGTATCCGTTAATGAGTTTGGGACGGTCAATATCCCGTTTATGCTGAGCATTTATGAACCCGACATCAGTAATGAGATGGAAAGCCTGCCGGAAGGCAGCACACTCTCACCGGATGCGGAGGCGGAAATAAAAAGGTCGGTACTTCTGAAAGACTTGGAAGGGCTTGTGTATCTGGAACCTACGGAATACAACCCCGACAACCTGAACATGGGATGGAAAACAGCAGATGAATACCTGTCTGGCAATGTGCGTGACAAGTTGAGGATTGCGGAGGCTTACCAGAAAGAGAACCCGGAGTTGTTCGGTGCAAATGTGGAGGCGCTTAAAAGTGTGCAGCCGGAGCGACTAGATGCGTCTGAAATCGACGTGCGCATCGGAACCACATGGATTGAGCCGCAGGATTATGAGCAGTTCATCTATGAGCTTCTGAAAACACCGCCCAGAGCAAGGGCAGTACGGACACAGTACACAAATTCAGGAATACAGTTAAAGCTCAACACTTACAACATGAACTGGTTCATTGAAAGAAAAAGTATGGACAACGGTTCCATTGCGGCAACAGAGACTTACGGAACAAAGAGAATCGACGCTTATTCTATTTTTGAGGAAACCTTAAACCTGCGTACCGTTACCGTCCGGGACAGGATTGACGACGGGGAGGGCAAATACCACTATGAGGTCAATAAAAAGGAAACCATGCTTGCAAGGGAAAAGCAGAACCAGATGAAGGAGGCTTTCAAAAGCTGGATATTCAAAGATCCGGAGCGGCGGCAGAAATATGTTGATTATTACAATGAGACGTTCAACAATATCCGCCTGCGGGAATATGACGGTTCGCACCTGACATTCCCCGGCATGAACCCGGAGATTAAGCTGCGTGACCACCAGAAAAATGCAATCGCAAGAGTCCTTCTCGGCGGGAACACCCTGTTAGCGCACTGTGTAGGGGCTGGAAAGACTTTTACGATGATGGCAGCGTGCATGGAACAGCGGCGGCTCGGTCTTGCCAACAAGAACGTCATTGTGGTGCCGAAGTCCATTGTAGGGCAGACAGCAGGGGAGTTCATGCGGCTTTACCCGTCCGCAAATATCCTTGTGGCAACGGAGCGTGACTTTGAGAAAAGCCGGAGGAAACAGTTCGTGTCCCGCATTGCAACAGGGGATTATGACTGTGTTATCATGTCCCACTCGCAGTTTGAGAAGATACCGATCTCAAAGGAGCGGAAAGAGCGTATGCTGCAGGCGCAGATACAGGAAATCTCCTATGCGATTGATGAAATCAAGTCGGAAAACGGGGAACAGTGGACCATCAAGCAGATGGAGGCACAGAAGAAAAAACTGGATGAACAGCTAAAGGCGCTTACGGATGAAAGCAGCAAGGATGACCTGATTACCTTTGAGGAACTGGGCATAGATTCCGTCATGGTGGACGAAGCGCACCACTTTAAAAATTTGTCGATTTTCTCCAAAATCAACAATGTTTCGGGCATATCCAGTACAGGCTCAAAAAAGGCAATGGATATGTACCTGAAATGCCAGTACCTCGATGAGATTAATGACGGAAGGGGCATTGTGTTCGCAACCGGAACGCCTGTGAGCAATACCATGTGTGAGCTGTATGTGATGCAGCTTTATTTACAGAAAAGGACACTGGAACGGATGGGGATTTACCATTTTGATTCATGGGCGTCGAACTTCGGGGAAGTGACAACCGCACTGGAACTGACCGTTGAGGGCAGCGGTTTCCGCTTCAAGAGCCGTTTCAACAAGTTCACAAACGTGCCGGAGCTTATGACCTCATTCCGTGAGGTGGCAGACGTGCAGACTCCCGATATGTTAAACCTCCCAGTACCCGCATTAAGGAGCGGAAAGCCGATCATCGTGGAGAGCGAGCCGGACTGGTATGTGAAACAGGTCATGGAGGAATTTGCGAAACGTGCGGAGGCAATTCATGGGGGCGGCGTTGATCCGAAAGAGGACAATTTCCTCAAAATAACGGGAGAAGCAAGGCTTTTAGGGACGGACGCAAGACTTCTGGAACTTCATGCGCCGGACAACCCGGACGGGAAACTGAATAAGGTAGCAGCAAACGTGGCAGCCGAATATTTTGCCGGAAACAAGGACGGTAAGATCGGCTGCCAGCTTATTTTCTCGGACATCGGCACACCAAAAACGGCATGGACGCCTGACTGGGCGGAGCGCATCAAAAACGGCGGTCAGTTTGATATTTACAATTACCTGAAAACCGAACTGGTAAAACAGGGAATCCCGGCAGAGGAAATCGCTTTTATACACGACGCAAAGACCGATGCACAGCGGGAGGCGCTTTTCAGGGATATGCGGAGCGGCAAAAAGAAGATACTGATCGGCTCAACGGACCAGTGCGGAACGGGTGTAAACGTGCAGGCGCACATTACGGCGATGCACCATGTAGACTGCCCGTGGAAGCCCTCCTGCATAGAGCAGCGGGAAGGGCGTGGTGTAAGGCAGGGCAACGAGAATGACGAGGTGGCAATCTACCGCTATGTTACAAAAGGAACCTTTGACGCTTATTCCTGGTCGCTGGTGGAAAACAAGCAGCGTTTCATTTCGCAGGTCATGACAAGCAAGGCAGTATCAAGAACCTGTGAGGATATAGACGAGGCAACCCTTTCTTATGCGGAAATAAAAGCAGTAGCGACAGGCAACCCGCTGATTAAGGAAAAAATGCAGCTTGAAAATGACGTACAGCGGCTGAAAATGTTGAAAAGCAGTTATGACAGCCAGAGGTATTCCCTACAGGACAATTTCATGATCCGTTACCCGAAACTCATCAAGGCGTCTGAGACAAAACTAGCCTGTGTGCGTGAGGACGCAAAAACCGCAGAGGCAGCGCTCATTGCAGAGCCGGATTTTGCGGTTACCGTGGATGCTGCCGGAAAAGGCGTAAAATTCACGGAGCGCACGGAGGGCGGTACGTTCATGCTGCAGATGGTCAGCCAGTGCAAGAACGGGGAAACTACCCACATCGGCAATTTTAAGGGGTTTGAGCTTCTGGTGGAAAAGAATTTTATCGGAGTAAATTATATGGTGCTGCGTGGAAAGACCGACTACAAGGCGGAACTATCCACAAGCCCTGTGGGGAACATGATAAAACTGGAAAACTTATGTCAGGGCATACCTGTCGGCATACCAGAGCTGGAAAAGCGCATCGAGCAGTACCAGCGTGACATGGAACAGTCAAGGCAGGAATATGACAAGCCATTCACGCAGGAAGGGGAGCTGAATGAGAAAGTGGCACGTTTAAATGAGCTGAATGTACAGTTGGATCTTGAGAACGGAAAGACAGAGGATATAGACCTGTGCGAAGAACAGGACAATGCAAGGGTGGCAGAGCCGGACAGTTATCATAGCTTTCCGCCCGGAAAAGAGGGAAGATGATACGGAAAATCTTGGCAGCGGTATTTATTACGGCGGGACTGGCGGCTATGTCAGTCCCCCTTTTCTATCATTTCTACGGGAACCAAAAGACAAATGAACTGATAGAACAGTTTGAGCAGAGTGTGGAACAGGAGCATATGGAGGATGATGAAAAAGAGGAAGAAAGAGAAAATGAAACGGAGGCGGCGGATACCAAAGCCCCCATTAGTGAAGAGGATGCAGCCATGCTATCGTCCGGGGACGTGATCGGACTGATTGAGATAGAAGCCTTAGAGCTGAAATATCCCGTCGTGGAAGGTGCGGACAGCAAACAGCTTGCCTATGGGATCGGGCATATATCCGATACTGCGGCAATCGGCAGCAAGGGGAACTGTGTGCTTGCCGGACACAGGGGGAGTCGATACGGCACTTATTTCAAGTACCTTAACAGGCTTGCAGAGGGTGATGTGGTAAAGATTACGGATAAAGAGGGAAATGTGCATCAGTATGAGGTCGTTTCATGGGAAGTCGTGGGACCGTATGACAATTCCGTGAAAGCACAGGGAGAAAAAACAGAGCTTACCCTGCTGACCTGTGAGAACAGCGGAACCATGCGCCTGATCTACCATTGTATCTATAAGGAGGCGGACTGATATGGAAAAGGCATACAGACTGGGAGAAGTGGAAGAGATCATTGCAGGGATGGAGCTTATGGAAGTCCCTGACGACATCATGGAAAGCGATGTTGATTACCAGATCGTCATCAGCGGATGGTGGGTGCATATCCCGGAACTGGGGCTGAACCTGCATGAAGGGGTATTCTGCAATTATGACGGGGAAGAAGGCGGTTATCTGCCTGATTTTGCGATTACCGTCGTGAAAGAGGAAGGACAGGAGGAATGGATTTACTATGAGCAGGATGGCTTTCTGATAACCCTTGCGAATTACCTGCATGGGAAAACGGATTTAGAGCAGTTGGGACAATTATTCTGCTTTATCTGTTTGCCGGATGGAAACCTGACAGCGGAAGAATGAACCTGCCTGATACTTTTAAAGTGAAGGGCAGTTCAGATAAGAAAAAAATATTTTATCGTCCAGAAGGACAGAAAAGGAGGAACTTATGGAGTATTCAATCCAGTTAAACGCAGTAAACAAACCGGAAAAAAGCGTGAGGGCATTTGCAACTGTCGTGTTCGGGGACAGCTTCAAGGTCACGAATGTAGCAGTGCTTGAGGGCAGCAAGGGTAATTTTGTATCCATGCCCAGTTTCCGTACAAAGGAGAGGGACGAGTACAACAACCCGGTCTACAAAGATGTGTGCAATCCGATTACAAAGGAGTTCCGTGAGGAACTGTACGGGGACATTTTGAGGCTCTATGACGAAATGGAGCAGACCGGAAAAGCAGAGGTCAAGATGGATGCAGACGAACCGGACGAGCCGGATTTCACGGTAAGAGTAACGCCTTTTGAGCGTGAGGGCAGCAACATGGTCGGTCTTGCCAACATCGTGTTGAATGACAGCTTTGCGGTGGGTAATGTGAGCGTGGTGCAGGGCAAGAACGGAATGTTTGTGGCAATGCCGTCCTATAAGGCAGGCAACAAGTACAAGGACGTTTGTTTCCCAATCACAAAGGAGTTCCGTGAGAAGGTCAACAATGCGGTACTGGAAACGTACCATCAGGCAAAGGAGCAGGCGGTGCAGGAGGGACAGGAACGAGCTTCACAGCAGATGCAGACCACCGATGACAGGGGCTTTATGAAGGTCAGTGGTGAGCCGCTGCCATTCCGTTAAGCAATAACAAAAATCAGAAAGGACAGGGCGGGAAACCGCCCTGTGGAAAGGGAAAAGAAAATGGAAATGACAGAAAATATGCAGCTTACAGAGGAACAGAATATTATGAAACTGGTTGAGCTGCTCCGCAAGAACAATATGAAAGAGGCTGCGAACAGTATCTTTGAAATGGCAGCGTATGTTGATGTAATGGAGAAAAAGATGGATTCCGTTTTACAGGAACTTGTGACAGTAAAAGACCAGCTTCATAAAATGGAAGAACGTGAGGCGGAGAAAGGGCTGAAACAGTCACTTAAAAGGGCAGTAAACAAGCTGGAACAGGACTGCAAAGCTATGAAAGAAAAACTGTTTGAGGTCAAGACAGAGATCAAGGCAAAGGCGGGGGAGATTGTAACAGCGGTAAAGCAGAAAGGGAAAGCTGCCTTAAACAAAGTGTCGGAGTTTCTTGGGATTAAAAAGAAACTGGAAAATATCCGCCAGAACGTGCAGGAGTCCATAGCAGATGTGGATAAGAGCATTGGAAAGATAGATGCTTTCGGTAAGGGCATGAGAGAAGCCGGACAGAAGATTGCCAACACGTTCCGTACTTTTGCAGATAAGCCGGAAAAAGAATATGGGGAGAAGAAGTTCTCAAAGACAGAACTGATCAAGAAGCCGTTTCAGGCAAAGAGAAAGCTGCTGTCCGGGATATTGAATTGTGCGGATGCCGCTATCGAAAAGACAGAACGGCTCGCCGCCAATGTGAAACAGTATCAGACGGATAAGGCAGGGCAGGAGCGTGGGAATATTAGCAATGTGGAGGCTGTAAACCCAGTGGAGCTTGCAAGTGTGGCAGAGCCGGAGTTCCAGTATGGGGCAGAGGCTTTTGAAGCCCACCAACAAGAAGCAGTAAAAGAAGTGACAAAGGATAAAGCAACAAAGAATGTGCCTGTAAAGAGCGGAAAGAGCCGATAGAGAAAAAATCCTCTTGAATTGAACTAAGGTTCGATTCAAGGGGATTTTTTGTTTTAATCCCTTAGGGTAAAATTCCCATAGCTTTGTTGCGAGGAGTTCCATTGGTCGTTTTCTGCATAAATGAGACACTTTCTGCACGACATATTGTAAATACGATTTGAATTTGCTATTGTGAAATGGAAGTTTTAATTACTTTATCAATAATTTAGTGGAAAGGTGGAAACAAAATGGTAAAAAGAAAACTTTTAGCTATGTTAATGGCAGTAGCAGTGCTTTTTACAGCAAGTATTGGTAGTAGTATGACTGTTCAAGCAACTGAAAATGATGCAAATGTAGAGGCTGTAACTACATTTGAAAATTTTGAACAGGAAGAAATCGAAATACCGACGGTTGAAGTGCCAGAAATTACTTATAATGCTGAAGGAAATGAAAAATGTGAACAAACATTTTTCTTAGAAGGGCTTCAGACATTGGATATGAATGATGGGGAGGATAACACTGATCCGAACAATGCAGTAGAAATACTGAATGGTGAAAAGAAAACAAATTCGTTAGTAGCAGACGAGTTTCGTTGGTATCATTTTACCATAGAACAATTAAGCAAATTAACAATATATTTGGAGATGGATGATACAGTTGATGCTGATTTATATTTGCTTAGTTTGAATGCTGATAGTGGGGAATTGTCGATCATAGGAAACAGTTTGAATGAAGGAGCTGGAGCTGATGAGGCAATCGCTGGAAAGATTGAAGCAGGGACTTATTTTATTGCGGTAAGTGGGTATGAAGGTAGTGGCAACTTTTCATTAGGTTTTTATACCAGTACTAGGGATGTGGACTATGAGTTTAATGATTCTCTTTCGACTGCGACAGAAGTCTCAGGCGTATTTGATTTAAATGGAACGTG
Organism: uncultured Lachnospiraceae bacterium; assembly: GCA_910586585.1. Classification (GTDB taxonomy): domain Bacteria; phylum Bacillota; class Clostridia; order Lachnospirales; family Lachnospiraceae; genus COE1. The sequence continues at coordinate 4,662 of CAJUKA010000075.1, read as the reverse complement.
TGGTGTTATTGATAGTCCATATGATATTGATTTTTATAAACTCACTCTAACAGAGGCGAGTGCTGTAAGGTTTGAATTAAAATATACTTCAGATAAGTATGCTGTCTATTATTATACTGGTGATGCAATGTATGCAATCAAGGATAATTTATACGCATTAAATGAAGGAACTCATTACTTTGTTGTTTTAAGCACTGATGGCAGTTATTCAGCAACAAGAGGATATACCTTATATATACATAATATTGCACCAATATCAACAGACGCAACGGCAAGGTTTTATGCCGTTTGTGATAGAGCAAATATAGTTTTCCAATTTAATGCTGCTAGAACAAACTTTTATGTAAATGGAAATGAGATAGATTTTTCATATTCCTATGAGAGAAGTTCAAGCTCGGTGAATTATGATATTTCTTTGAGGAGAACATCAAATTTTAATGTTTGCCTTTTACAAACAGAAGGAACATCATTGCCATTGGAATATCAACAGACCATTCCTGATGTAGTACATGTTCTAAGCTCATCATTTTCTGGAATAAAGGACAAGTATGTTTTAACATTGTCCGTATTTGATTGGAGTACGCCTTGTTATTGGATTCATGTTAGAGGGACAGGGAGTTCCAGTGACATGACGTTTTGGAAAGACCTGAATATGGCAAATTTATATATTGATCCAGATACAGGTAAAGTGATAGATATTGAATGGTATAATTATTTTTATGAGAACTTAAATTATAGACTTTCCTTTACCAGACCTTACACCATGAAATATTATTATCCTTATTGGAATGGAGAAGAACCAGACGGAGGAGATGATTGATGATAAGGGTAGGAGATAGCGTTGCGGCTATCCATACAGGTAGCGAACTGAGGCAACGGAAGATAGAGCATTCAGACGAGGTCACTGGAAGTAATCCTGAAAACGCATATATACATAATAGGTTTGACTTAGATGTTGATTACGCAAACTATGTCAGAGAAACGGTACCTAAAACTGTTTGGTCAAATGATTACCTTCAAGCATTGTGGGATGAAAAGACTAAATATTTAAAAGGTATTCGTGAAAGTAAAAATGGGTATGGGTTCGATGATATTATAACAGGAGCCATACATGCCTATTCAACTATGTATCAAAAAATTGTAGATGGATACAGTAACGGGACAAGAGAAGTATATGTATGTGATGAAACAGAGGATGGAAAGAGACGCTTGCTGTCAATGGATGAAGAACTGGAAAAGCTAAATAGAGGTTTTGAGGAACTGATAAAATGGGATCAAATGGTTGCAAAAAGTCAAAGGCAAAATGCAGAAAACAAGCGAAAATTTCAGAATATAAAATTGGATGAAGCGTTTGATACCTTTGATATAAATCATGTATGCGATTATATTAGAGATTCATATTTAGAGTTCCGCTCGCTTTATCAGGAGCAATATGAAAAAATGGGAGGAGATATAGACATAAAATCTTTGTTTTCTTCTGTTTTAAGAAACGGAAATTATGATATACATAAATATTGTGAATTACTGTTTGAAAAAATTGGATTTATTGTTTAAAGAAGGCATTAAATTTTTAGATGAAGAGTGAAATAATAAGGAGGCATTTATGAAAACCAAAAGTGTAGTAAGAAGAATTTTTGCAATGGTAATGGTGATGGCGCTGATGTTGACAACCCCAATAACGACATTTGCTGCAACTGGAAGTAAGCCATATAAAGCAACGTCAAAAATGACAATAGTTCTTAATCCGAAACAAAGAGGAAATTCTAATACAGTTTCTATTAGAGTTTCGGATTTACCAGAAGATGCTATTATTACAAAACTAACTGTGAATACAGGATCAATGACTTATTCAGGAGGAGCAATTGTATGTAACTACTTGACAATTTCAAGTTCAAATGGAAGAACAGAACAAATTGGATGGACTGGGCAGGCAAACAAGACATTGACAACAAGTAAGTTCCTTGCTTCGGCAGCTAATGGTACATATACAATTTCATTTAATGCAACAAATATGAGTTCGTTAGACATAGGAACAAAGTCATATCAACCGTCCATAACGATATATTGGGATGATGAGTTTTAAAAGATTGATTTTTCTGCTTTTTGTAGGGAGGTGGTATGATGAATGTTAATTTGACTAATACTTCATTACAGCAACGATATTTTTCGGGAACAAATAGCATAGGTGGAATACACCTGCCGGATTTTGATGATGATTATGTGTTTTCTAAGCGAAAAAGTAATGTTAGTGATGCAGATTACAAAAAGCAAATAGCAGAACAGGCTTATATAGATTTTAAAAACGGGCAATTTCAAAACAAATCAGATGGTTTTAATAAACTTATGAAAAAATATACATCTGAGGTGTCACCAGATAGAAAAGGAATCATTGGCACCGGCTTAAAAGCAATTTCACAAAATAAGAAGAAGGGATTAAAACCAATTGATCTACTTGCAACAATTCTTGAGGGAAAAGTAAAGTACCAAAAGTTACCGTCTGGTCAGACTGATTATATTGAATTTTATGATAAAAATGGAGAAATGGTAGCAACTTATTCCAATAATGGTTGGACGATGTATACAACAAATGCAGAAGCAGCTCGTCAAACAGAAATGTGTACGATATATAATGAGGCATGGGGAAATGCAAAAAGGGGCATTCCCTTAACGAATGTCGATTCGGTGAGTGTTGATAGTTCGCAAAGCACTTTTGATGTACAAGCGTAAAGAAGTTATATAGATTAGTTGTTTGTATATCATGATAGTGTAGAAAGTATTGGGATAAAAATAGAAATCAGAAAAAAGTCCTCTTGAGCTAAAACTAAGTTAGGCTCAAGAGGACTTTTTTAACTTTTTGGTCATTTTCTGCAAAAACGGGATACTTTCTGCAAAGAATATTAAGATAATCTTTTTTTTGTCGTAAATATAGATGGGTATAGCTTTTAAAGGTTTGTAAATAAAGAATACACATGCAAAAAATATAAAAGTTAGGTGGTCATTTTCTGCATAAGAGAACCATTTTCTGCAAGAGGTATGGATTTCCGAATCTTTTTTTGCTATATTTCAAGAGCACAGATATAGCATTACAATATACATTCTGACAAAATTTAGTGTTTTTGTGAGGGAAGGAGGAAAGTCGTGTATTGCTTAGAATGTAAATTGTATATTTAAGTAAAAGGAGGAAAATTATGAAGCACAAAAAAATTATTAGTTTTCTGAGTGCGGCTGTAATTATGGTTGTAAGCAGTAGTACACCAGTATTTGTTGCAAATGCGTCAGAAGTAACAGAAGTTGTAACAGAAACTTCAATGGATGAAGGTATAGTAGTTCCAGAGGCGGAAGCAGAGTTTTTATCACAGGATGAAATATCAATTGAAGATTTAGCTTCGATTATGCAGACTTCATCAGTAGCAGAAAAAGATGAAGAAGTGCCGGAATTGAATGTTGATGAAATCTTGCGTAAAGACACTGGCAATATGCCGTTGACGGAAAGCAATGTAAACCTTTCAGGTTATAGTGTGGAATCAGGTGTTTCGATGGGGGATTTGGCATCAGAATCTTCAATGCGAAGTGCAGCGAGTATTACACAAAAGTTTACTGATTTCATCACGGCTGAAGATGATTTAAAACTTGTTCAGTTTAGTCTGGGTGAGGGAGATATAGTTAATGCAACTTTAAACTGCCCTAATAATGAAAATCTAAATTATGATTTAGTACTGGCATCAGTTACGGAGGACGGTTCTTTATCATTAATTAAAGCGAGTGCATTGGGTACATATATAGATCCCGATACTGGAAAAACTGTTGATGAAGGTATATCGTATGTTCACAATCAGGCAACGGTAGGGAATTTTGCGATGTGTGTATTGTCATCAAATGGGAGCAGCTCATCAGAAAGTTTCACATTGACCATTAGCCTTGATGCAGCGGGATCATTTGATAGTAATGAACCAAATGATAGTGCATTTGAAGCAACAAGTATTTCGGGATTATCTGGGAATGGTTCTTTGCATGTGGAAAATGATCAGGACTGGTATGTTGCAAATGTCAATCAGGGTGTGTATGAAGTAACAGCAGGAAATTATCAGGCAGAGGTTTATCGTGCAACTGAGGGAAATCGTTTGGTAAGAGCAGATAAAGCGGGCAGCAATTATGTGTTAGATAGCCAAACATATTTTATAAAAGTATATTCAGATGCAACGGGAGAGGATTTTGCATTTGGTGATTATACATTACAACTGGCGGACAAATCAGTATATTCAACAATACGAACAGCATATGATTTTGGTGACTGGGAACATGCGTATACAAAACTTCCAGATGTAACACCAAAAGGACAGCAGCAGGCGTATTATAAGTTCTCTATAGATGCAGGAGATAAAGTATATGCAAGTTTACTTCTTTCTCAATCTGAAAAGGGTACACTTATAGAATTTCTTGATAATAATGGAGAACCATTAGATTATGGATTTTCAGGAAGTGATTTGCTGCCTAATCTTGCGCCTAGAGGTTTGATATCACGCAGTAACAGCAGTTTTAACAACCTTGTTGTTAATGTGGATGGTACTCAGACAAATAATATTGCATATATAAGAGTAACTAAAGTAGATCCAATGGATATTTCAAGCGGTGGTTCACCTTCCATTAATACTCGGATTAAAT
>CAJUKA010000074.1 GCA_910586585.1 uncultured Lachnospiraceae bacterium | reverse complement strand
TCTTTCTCTTTTAGAATTTTCAGGGTTGCATTACTGTTTATTTGTCAAGGTTCTTTTACTTTTTGTTTGCTTGTCTCATGTGCGACAGCTTGTTTATTTTATCACAAGTTGTTTAACATTGTCAAGCACTTTTTTAAAATATTTTTTAATTTTTGTTGCTGATTTTTTGTTTACCTCAGCGACGTATTTCATCTTACCACGACATTTTTTATCTGTCAACAACAAATTTTAATTTTTTTCATCTTTTTTATTTAGAGAGATATTTCACATATATTTCTGAACAAATCGGTTTTTCAGCAGTAAAAATTCATCTAGTTCTTTTAATATATAAAATAAAATTGCTCTTGCCTCAAATTCCTCTCTGCTTATTGGAAGCGTTTCATATTTCATCCCCAAAAGCATTTCTTCCAATACATTTAGAAGTTCTGCTACATCATTATCTCTATGATATTGTGCTTCAATGCTCTCAAAAAACTCTGCTACTTTTATTGTTTGTACAGGAAGCCCGTTTATCCTAATAATACTTTTATAGATATTTACGAGAACTCTGCTTTGATTTTCCCTCATTCTAATATAATCAAGTTCATAGGAGGATTGGTTAAAAAATGTATTATTCCAATTTCTGAGCGCACATTCTTTTGCATCTTTTATTTTATCTTCAAGCCGTACAAAACAGTCTGAATGGTATCCAGTTTTATCCTCACGTCTAAGATTTTCGGCCATTCTATGAATGATTCCCTTAATCTCCTCATCGACCTGCCGAGAAAGCCTCTCAAATTCATCCCCTCTTTTTCTAAGATGAAGATTGATTAAAATGCCAAAAAAGACACCAATTAAAAATAATAACACTTCATTGATTATCCATTCTATATGAAAGCTTTGCTCTGCCAGAAAATGCGAAATAAGAACAGAATCCATCGCAATCGCTTCGCCCCATCTTGCGGTAAGGCAAACACTGGCGAACAAAAATAGATACACAATAAATGCTGTAATTGAAAATCCAAAGAGCTGAAAACACAAAAATGCAATGATTAATGCACACAAAAAAGCCAGACCTCTGTTTCTGGCAGTTCTTAGTGTTTCTCGCTTTGTGTTTTGAATGCTCAGCACTGTAATAAGCCCGGCTGTTACGGCATATTTTAGCCCTAGCAAATCTGCTGTCAATATTGACAATACTGCTGCTAGAGCTATCTTAAATGCCTTTGTCAAATTAAAATTATTTATCTTCTCTTTGATTAAATCCATCTGTATTATGACCTGATAAAATTCAGAACTTCTGCTTTGGGTTTTGCACCAACAGATGTTGCCGAAACTTCACCATTTTTAAATAAAATCAGTGTCGGAATCGACATAACATTATACCGGAATGCAATGGTATCCGCCTCGTCTGTATTCACTTTACAAATTTTTACATCTGTAACCTCATCGGCTATTTCATCGATTACAGGTGATAACATTTTGCAAGGACCGCACCAAGGAGCCCAAAAATCTACTAAAACTGGAATATCTGCGTTTAATACCTCCTGTTCAAAATTTGCTTCTGTTAAATGTAATGCTGCCATCTTAATACCTTCCTTTCGTATTGTATTTTTCTTGTTAAATACATTTTGTATATAGTATACCATCTTTTACTGAATTTAGTAAACCATTCTGAATAATTTAATGATTATTTCAGTAACTATTGTAATTGTTATTCTTTATTTAATACCATTGCTATAATATGTGCCAGTGGATCGCAAGAATTCATAGCTTCCTCTAAGGTATTTGTCTGTGACCCCAGCTCTATCAACAGGCTTTTAGGTCTGTAATGCAAATTGTATCTGTATCCTTTTAGATAAATTCGTCTGGTAAGTCCAGGATAATACTGCTCTGCTGCCAATTGCATCTGAAAAGCGAATGATAAATTATCCTGCACATATGGATTGGGCAAATTATTCAGTGTTCCTAATTCATTTGTGTAACATAACCCATTAAAGAACATAAATTTTGCCATTGTTTTATTTTGCACCGATGTAACAAGTTTTGTATCTGCATTTGTTTCGTCTCGATGAAGATCAATGATGACTTCAATTGTTGGATTTTCTGCAAGTACCTGTTCCAAACCTTTCATTGCATTTGAATATGCGTAATCTCTGCTTTCTACATCATATTGCCCTGTATGATGCAATACATTAAACCCATATTGTGTCCTGAGAATATCACATAAATGCTCACCAACACCAACAATAGATGTAGATGCGTCACCTTTTACAGAATCTATGTAGGCCTCTTGGGAATGTGTATGATAAACAAGTATTTGTACTTTGCTATTATCTTGTTTTATGCCAGCATCAAATCCCATAAGTGTGTCATATTGTATCTGATCTTCTCTGATATTGGTAGTTGCATCGACTGAATAAAAAGTATCTCTGATAAATCCAGGTGTTTTAAGCTGTTGCTCAGAATATACAGCAACTGGTGCCTGTACAGGTACAAACACCCCGGTTGCCATCGTATTCTCTGTCAATACAGCCTGTTCAAGCTCCTGCTGCGAGTTCTTTATTTCTTCTTCCTTCTGACTATTTGCAAGTTCATTTTCTCGAATCAACTGTGCTGTAAACTCGTCTTCTGCTATCAAAGGTTCCTTTGATGATGGCTGCATATATGTCGTCAGATAATTGCCACTGTCTGACTGCTCAAGCGTACACATTTGCAAAGGCATATCCTTAAAAAAGCAATGCCATAATGCATCTGCAAAATCACCATCTTCCCATTCACCATTCAGATAAAGCATATATGGATTGTATATTTCCACTCCATTTTTTATTGCCAAGCTGTATATTTTTTCCCCAATTGATTCATTATTTTCTATCTCATAGACGGCACGCAGGAAAAGTTGTGCTGAAATCAGCAGAAAAACAAATATAAAAATCCAACGTTTTTTAATCTTATTTCCTATATTCACACACAAACTCCAATCTGCCTCTTTTATGGCTTAAATACTCTGTATTTTAGGAATGATTCCAAGCAAAACCAAATACTCACCAAATGATATCTCTTTTGTATTTTAGGAATTTTTCCCATTTTCCATATCTAACGCCATATTGAGCGCCTCTGATAAAGTAAAGCTAAGTCTTTTTGTTGTCTCATCAATATTTTTTGTTGTCACATACATATTATGAAGCTGTGTATCTGTACTATTCCTAAAATAATCAAGCGAAGCCTTTCCACCATCATATTCCTCCGACAACTTTTCTAATGCATCTGAAACAATGGTTCCTGCATCCACCACCACAGGAATACCTATTGCTATCACAGGTACTCCCAACGTTTCCTCTGTGAGTGCATTCCTATGATTGCCTACTCCAGAACCAGGATGAATGCCGGTATCTGTTATCTGCACTGTTCGATTGAGTCTTTTTGTGCTCCTTGCTGCAAGTGCATCTATTACTATAACTATGTTTGGTGTTGTCTCTTTTATTACTCCCTTTATAATTTCTGCTGTTTCCATTCCTGTTTTTGCCATTACGCCTGGCACCAGCGCACTAATCCGATGCATCTTTGAAGCTCTGTATGCCTGTTTTCCATATTCTTTGATAATGTGTCTTGTAATAAATAAATTATCAATTGTACAAGGTCCAAGAGCATCTGCCGTTACATCTCGGTTTCCAAGTCCTACTACCAGTATAGACTGTTCCTCTTCTATATTAGGCAATACACTTTTTATTTGGCGAGCAAGTTCTTCCGAAATTTCTCTATGATAATCCTCGTCACTTTCCTGAAGCGCTGGCGCTTCAAGCGTAATATAGGTTCCCATTGGTTTTCCCATGCTTTTTGCTGCATTTTTACTTAATATGACAACCTTTGATATATGAACATCTTCCATAGTATCATATTCGTCGATTGATACACCTCTCATTTGTCCTGAAGATTTTTTTCTGACACTTTCTGTTGCTTCTAATGCTAAATCTGTTCTTACCTGAAACTGTTGCATACAAAGTCCTCCTATTTTTAGTCGCTGCGCGACAGCTCATAAGCTAAAGTCTTTTTGATTTCCATTGAGGTATCTTTACCAAACTATATTTTGATTTTAGTTTTTCTAATATTTTCAAGAATATGTATTGACATATCAGGTTCCATAAATTACAATAAACAAGTGTGTTTCGATTAGAACGTCCGTGTCCGGCTTTAATCAAATACAATATAAAATACAAATAAAAATTTCGGGAAAATGGGAGGTGTCAAGCATGGCAAACATCAAATCTGCTAAGAAGAGAATTTTAGTTAACAGAACAAAAGCTGAACGAAACAAATCAATTAAATCTGGTGTAAAAACCGCTATAAAGAAGGTTTACGCATCTGTAGAAGCGAATGATAAAGATGGAGCTGCTGCTGCATTATTAAATGCCACAAGTGTCATTGATAAAGCTGCCAGCAAGGGTGTATATCATAAAAATTATGCTTCCAGAAAAGTTTCTCGTTTATCAAAAGCTGTAAATCAAATGGCTTAAGCTTGAATATAGAGGTATAAAAAACAACCCATACCGTCATGTGGGTTGTTTTTTTATTCTTTTATATTTCTTCTTTATATCTTACCTGTTCATATTGCTGGTTCATCCAATCTATTGCCTGATGCAGCCCTTCTTCACTAAATTCAAAAAAGGATGATAATTTCTGCCCCTCTGGAGTTGCTTCAAAACCGAACGGTTCACTCCATATATATACTTTGAGCTTCTTTTCCTCATTTTCAGCCTCATAATGAAGCAAAAAACGCATCCCTTTATGACTCCCTGAAAAATCTTCTCGTCTGACAAAATTAAGGGATAATAATTCTTCTCTTACAATCATTTTTTTCTCCAAATTCAATGTGTTCAACGAAGTGTTTGTGCAGGTACTTCCAAAAGCGAACCATTTTTTGACACATATTTATATATAGGTTCTTTGGGAGCATGAAATACCGGACACCGATTAATAAAAAATCCGTCAATTCCCGCTGCTTTCGCTCCTGCCATATCCGACATCAGCTCATTTCCTATCATGACAGACTCTGATTTCTGAAGGTGATAGCGTTCACAGCATATATTATAAAATTCCGGATCTGGCTTCATACAGCCTTCGTCTGATGATATTAATATCCCATCAAAATATGGAATTAATCCTGTCATCTCAAGTTCCTGCCATGTAAAGCTCCGCTGCGCATTTGATAAAAGATATATCTTTTTTCCTGCCTTCTTTAATTCCTCAAGACATGCAAATGTATCTGGAAACAGACTCATATAGATTGTAGAAATTGTGCGAAAATTTTGGCACAAAAAATAAATTTGATCTTCTGGTATTTCATATCCCTTTGTTTTTAATATCTCATTTAATACTACCTCAATCTTAATCTCTGGGTTAGTATATTTGCCCGCTTTAGCAGCACGGTCTCTATGACCTTTTTCGATTGTGGTATATAATTTATAAAAAAGTTTCCAATCAAAATAAATCCCTTGCTTTCGGAGCCACTTTACATATTGCTTAAAAAAGTTTTTGCTTCTCTCATCCGTATGAATATCAATTAAAGTGCCATACAAATCAAAAATATAGTTTTGATACATTATTTTTCCTCCCTTGTACAAATATAACTTCTTAAAATTTCCCTTGTACCTGCTCACATCATCAAGTACAAAAAACGCTAAGTATCTGCATAACTAAATTTCATCTAAGTATACGCCATTATCAAAATCGGGAATAAAGCTTTCTTTAGAAGTTTCCCCTTCTTGTATGAATGCGTTCTGTATACCTAACTCTATCGCATAATCAATTACTTTTTCATATTCCCTTGGTGTCACTCTTCTTTTAATTTCTGGATAACCTTCCAAATCAATTGGCGGAGTATACTGATTCATGATACTGATATAAATATCATCACCATAGCTTTCATACAAATATTTGATAACTGCCTTGGAATCTTTGGTATAACCTGGAAGAACCATATGTCTGATAATGATGCCCCGCTTCATTAGTGTATCTTCAAAAACTGGCTTTCCAATCTGCCGCACCATCTCGTCTATTGCATTCTTTGCAATTTTAAAATAATTCTGTGCATTAGAATACTTTATTGAAATCTCTTCACTATAATATTTCAAATCTGATAGATAAATATCAATAAGCCCTTCTAATTTTTGTAATGATGTCACATTTTCAAATCCTGATGTATTGTATACAATCGGTATCGTAAGCCCTCTTCTTTTTGCCATTTTAATTGCTTCTGCAATCTGCAATACAAAATGTGTTGGCGTTACCAAATTAATATTTACTGCCCCCTTATTTTGTAAAAGCAGAAAAAGCTCTGATAATTGAATGCTTGTCAGCTCTCTACCCTTGTTGCCGAACGCAATATCTTTATTTTGGCAATACACACACTTTAGTGAACAGCCAGAGAAAAAGACCGTCCCAGACCCTCTAGTGCCGCTAATACAAGGTTCTTCCCACATATGAAGTGATGCTCTCGCTACTCTCAAAGCTGCGCTTTCCCCACAATATCCATTGTGTGCCATTCTGTTTGCACTGCACTTCCTTGGACAAAGTACACATTGTTTTAAATCTTCTTCCATGTTTATCCTATGCCGCTTTTGGCGGCTCAAATAGAGCCTATGAAATCTATTACTTCTTTAGCACTGTCTTATGATGCTTATAATATTTTCGATCTATCCATCTCTAAATTTTATAATTTATAAATCAAATCATGATTTATCTGTTTTGCATTTTTAATAATACTTTGTTCTTGTTCCTTCAGGTAAAGCTGCAGCTGGGCAATTTCCCCTTCTTCAAATCCCCTTGACTGGACTACACTTCTACTAGGCAGTATTATTTCTGCATAATCATTTTGCTCTTTTGTGTTTCGTTCAAAACAAACATGGATTACTTTTCCATTTTTTCCTGGAAGCAGTCCTGTATGCGTCATTGTAATTTTATCTTTGTCATTTATTTTTATATCCATCATTATTCTCCCTTTGTTTTGCAAAACGCTTTCTATTCGCGTATATTATACCGCACCAATCTATTCTTCGCAATTGAATTTTTAGAATGTGTTTTCATTCATGTAACAATTGTTACTTTTCACACCCGCGCCATGCACTTGCTGCATGGCGTCGGAGCAAGCGCCAAAATGCGTGCTTTTTAGCATTTTGTGTGCATCAATTGTTGCAATTCACACCGAAATCGTTGTAAGTATATGAGAAATCTGGCGTAAGTGTGAATTGTAACTAACAATTACCAATATTTGCATAGTATCATATGCTCCCTTGCTTTTATCTTTTAAATATACTAATATTGTATATAGTACAAAAGTAATCATACATGAAAATAACAAAGGAGAACTTCAAAATGAAATTATATAAACGTCTTATTTTCATATGCACTTTCTTTTCTATCCTATTCTTTTTTGGCTTTGAAACAATCAGAGCATCTGCCGCCGAAGAACCACAGCGCCCTATTTATTATGTTCGGTTTTCTGGTCAGGGACTGAATGTATATGCAGACCCGTTGATGTCAGGAGATCCTCTTATCACCCTTCCCGACAATACACCTGTACAAATTTTGCTTGGCCCTATTGATTCTCTGGTAAAAATCCAGGTTTACGGCACACAAATAGAAGGTTATACAGATATGCGATATCTTAAGCGGCTTGATGCAATTGTATCCGATTATGATATCTATACTTATGAGGAAATGACAGAAGATATTTCGCTTCTGCAGGCTAGATATCCCGCATTACTGCATGTTAATGTAACAGGCCAATCTGCTGATGGAAGAAATCTGTATGAACTAATCCTGGGAAATAAATCTGCACCAAAACATATATTAATTCATGCTGGTATTCATGCCCGCGAATATGCCAATCCATATCTAGTCATGGAACAGCTTGAGCAGTGCTTAGAATATTATAATTATGGTAGCTTTCATGAGAAAAACTACCAAGAATTATTTCAAAATGTTGCCGTCCATATCATACCTATGGTCAATCCTGATGGCATTGCACTCAGCCAATTCGGAGAAAGCGCTATACGGTCACCCGAATTGGTGCAAATGATACAAATAAGTTATGCATATGATGTTGCTGCAAATCGAACAAAAAATACTTACGAAAAATATTTGACAAGATGGAAAGCAAATGCCCGTGGTGTAGATCTCAACGATAACTTTCCTTTTGGATTTGGCGCCAATATGAAAGCCATACAACCTTCTTATGCTGGATATTCGGGTATCTTTCCTTTTTCAGAACCTGAAGCAATATCTCTTGCTGCTGTCACGATGCAATGCCGACCATCTGTCATTATAAATTATCATTCGATGGGAGAAGTGGCATACTGGAATACTACAGAAAGCAAGTATACTGCAATTAATACAGAATTTTCTAGCTATATGCTTTCGCTTGTTCCTTATAAACGAATGGGAAGTGGTTCCGCCGCTGGAAGCTACCTTGATTGGATATACAGTGGCGATACGCCTGTCTGTTCTATTACGTTTGAAACAGGCACTGCTGAATGTCCATTTACACTAACACAATATCCCAAAATATGGTTGCAACATGCTATTGTGCTTCAGGCTGCTACAGAATATGCATATACTCATTAACATAAGAAAACTCACTTCAAAGACTTTTATAACTTGAAGTGAGTTTTTTATTAGCTTTATTGGATATTCAGTAGATTATTTGTAATTGACGATCTTTCCAAAATCAGCCTTAAGGCTTGCGCCTCCTACCAGTCCGCCATCAATGTCAGGCTGTGCAAAAAGCTCTGCTGCGTTTGCTGCGTTTACAGATCCGCCGTACTGAATGCGTACTGCCTCAGCAGTCGCTGCGTCATACATCTCTGCGATACAGTCACGAATGCCCTTGCAAACTTCCTGAGCCTGCTCTGTTGTTGCAGTTTTGCCTGTTCCAATCGCCCAAATTGGCTCGTAAGCAATAACCAGTTTTTTCACCTGATCTGCCGTAATGCCTACAAGGTCAGACTTAATCTGAAGTCTGATCCAATCCATTGTAACGCCCGTCTCTCTCTGCTCAAGAGATTCGCCGCAACAAAGAATTGGCGTCAGACCATGCTCAAATGCCTTTGCAACCTTCTTGTTGAGGAATGCATCATCCTCTTTGAAATAATCACGACGTTCAGAGTGGCCAATAATAACATACTTAACACCTGCGTCTACCAACATATTTGGAGCGATCTCGCCTGTGAAAGCACCCTTCTCCTCAATGTACATATTCTCAGCACCAACCTCAACATTGGTGCCCTCTACTGCTTTTACAACAGGTACAATATCTATTGCAGGTACACAGTAAACTACATCTACATCCTCAGATTTTACCAAATCCTTTAATTCATCTACTAATTTAACAGCCTCGCTGGGAGTCATGTTCATCTTCCAGTTTCCGGCTACGATCTTTCTTCTTGCCATTTTATTGATTCTCCTTATCTTTCATTTTGCAAATCCAAACAAATGTTTTCACTCTTTTTAGATTTCTTTTATTTTAAATATACTATGAATTCAGCAAATCTTGGGGAGCGTTTTTGCTCCCCTTAGATTCGGTTAATTATTTGTTGTCTGCTGCAACAACACCTGGAAGTTCCTTGCCCTCTAAGAATTCAAGAGAAGCGCCGCCGCCTGTTGAAATATGGCTCATTTTGTCAGCAAATCCTAACTGATTTACTGCTGCTGCGGAATCGCCACCACCAATTATTGTTGTTGCTTCTGTCTCAGCTAATGCTTTTGCTACAGCAATGGTTCCTTTTGCAAGTGTAGGATTCTCAAATACTCCCATAGGTCCATTCCATACAACTGTTTTTGCAGATTTTACTGCATCTGCAAAAAGCTCTGCTGTCTTTTCACCAATATCAAGTCCTTCTTTGCCTGCTGGAATCTTATCTGCATCTACTACTTCTACAGAGATCTCTGCATCAATCGGATTTGGGAAACCATCTGCAATTGTAGTATCAATTGGAAGAAGAAGCTTCTTGCCCATCTTTTCAGCCTTTTCCATCATTTCCTTGCAGTAATCAATTTTCTCATCATCTACCAGGGAATTACCAATCTCATATCCCTTTGCCTTTAAAAATGTAAATGCCATACCGCCACCAATAATCAAAGTATCACATTTCTCCAGAAGATTATTGATAACATTTAACTTATCTGCTACCTTAGCACCACCAAGGATTGCTACAAATGGTCTTACAGGATTTTCTACTGCATTGCCAAGGAAGTCAATCTCTTTTTGCATTAAGTATCCGACTGCATTTTCGCCGCCCTTTTCTGTGATGAACTTTGTTACACCTTCTACAGATGCATGTGCTCTATGAGAAGAACCAAACGCATCACATACATATAAATCAGCTAAATCAGCCAGCTCTTTGCTGAATTCTTCGCCATTCTTTGTCTCTTCCTTGCCGCGGAACCGTGTATTCTGTAATAATACAACATCTCCCTCATTCATTGCTGCTACTGCTGCTGTAGCAGCTTCACCTGTAACATTATAATCCGCAATAAAGTTTACTTCCTTACCAAGTTTCTCAGAAAGTCTCTTTGCTACGGGTGCCAAAGACTCTCCTTCATTTGGTCCATTTTTAACTTTTCCCAAATGAGAGCAAAGAATCACCTTGCCGCCATCTTTGATCAGTTTATTAATTGTAGGAAGTGCTGCTACAATACGTGTTTCGTCTGTAATTTCACCATTCTTAAGAGGTACATTAAAATCACATCTAACAAGTACTCTTTTTCCTTTTGCATTGATATCATCTACTGATTTTTTATTTAATCCCATTTTTATATCCTCCATAAAATATTTTACATATGCAGTCAAGCCAAAAAAGGTCCGGTCCTAAGACCGGACCCTTGATAGGCCTTTTTAAGAACAGATTATTGTAATTCAGAGAAATACTTGATTGTTCTTACCATCTGAGATGTATAGCTGTTCTCATTGTCGTACCAAGATACAACTTGTACTAAATTGTCTGCGCCAACCATTGTCTGTGTAGCATCAAAGATAGAACCGTATGTGCTTCCTACGATATCAGAAGATACGATTTCATCTTCGTTGTAGCCAAATGACTCTGTAGCAGCATTCTTCATTGCTGCATTGATTTCTTCTTTTGTTACAGACTTCTCAACAGTTGCAACTAAGATCGTTGTTGAACCTGTAGGAGTTGGTACACGCTGTGCAGAACCAATTAATTTACCATTTAACTCAGGAATAACTAAGCCGATAGCCTTAGCAGCACCTGTAGAGTTTGGAACGATATTAACTGCGCCTGCGCGAGATCTTCTAAGATCGCCTTTTCTCTGAGGACCATCAAGAATCATCTGATCGCCTGTATAAGCATGGATTGTGCTCATGATACCAGACTTAATGCCTGCTAAATCATTCAAAGCCTTTGCCATAGGAGCCAAGCAGTTTGTTGTGCAAGAAGCTGCAGAAATAATTGTATCAGAAGCCTTTAATGTCTCATGGTTTACATTGTAAACGATTGTTGGAAGATCATTTCCTGCTGGAGCAGAAATAACAACTTTTCTTGCACCGGCATTGATATGTGCCTGTGCTTTATCTTTGCTTGTATAGAATCCAGAGCACTCCAATACAACGTCAACATTTAACTCGCCCCAAGGACAGTTGTTTGCGTCTGGCTCTTTGTAAATCTTAAGTGTTTTGCCATCAACTGTAATGCTGTCTTCACCAGCTGTTACAGTATCTGCCAAAGCATACTTACCCTGAGAAGAATCATATTTTAACAAGTGTGCCAACATTTTTGGGCTTGTTAAATCATTGATTGCTACTACTTCATATCCCTCTGCTCCGAACATCTGTCTGAATGCAAGACGGCCAATACGGCCAAAACCATTGATTGCTACTCTTACTGCCATGTTATTTTCCTCCTAAAACAAAATAGATAATATTTTTATCATCTTTATCTTGTCCAATTCAATTACACAAATACAGCCTGCGTGTAAAATGATTGACAAAATTTTATCAACAAAATTATTTTACCTAATTATGGTATAAAATTCAAGACATATTTTTAAAAAATATAAAAAAGTAATCTAAAATATTTATAAACAAGTAAAGAATTTGTCTGAACACACTTTTATATATTTATTTTCAGAAATTTATGATAAGCTAGAAGATATGTCAAACACTATTTACAAACAAAGGAGAATCTTTTTATGGCAATAACTTCTGATTTCCACATGCATTCTGAATTTTCAGGAGACAGCAGTGCCCCAATGGAAGAAATGATACAAAAATCAATTTCTATGGGTTTGTCCCACATTTGTCTGACAGAACATTATGATCCTGATTATGTATATCTTCCTGGTGAGGAGGGAATGTTTGAACTGAACACAGATTCCTATTTATATGAACTGCTAAGACTAAGAGAACGATATAAAAATGAAATATCTGTAGGGTTTGGTGTAGAGCTTGGCTTACAGCCTCATCTGAAACGGGAACTCGCCGTCTTTGCAAAATCACAAAACTTTGATTTTATTATTGGTTCCTCACATATATGCAACCACAAAGATGTATATTACCCCTCTTTTTTTGAAGGTCGCAGCGAAGAAGAAGCACACCATGAATACTTTGAATCTGTACTGGAATGCGTGAAGTCTCTCCCCTATTTTGATGTATATGGTCATCTTGACTATGTGGTGCGATATGGTCCAACAAAAAATGCCAATTACACCTATGATAAACATGCAGATATTTTGGACAAAATTCTTACTTATCTGATAGAAAACGAAAAAGGACTTGAACTCAATACAGGTGGCTTTACAAATGGTCTTAACGATCCAAATCCAAGTATTGATATCTTGAAGCGATATCATAAACTGGGAGGCGAAATCATTACTGTAGGCTCTGATGCCCATACACCAAAATATATTGCTGCCAATTTTAATAAAGCATGTGACATTTTAAAGGCATGCGGCTTTCAATACTATTGTATTTTTCAATCACGCATGCCTGAATTTTTAAAACTCTAATTGTAATGATTTAACGCAGAATAGTTCCTCCTCCAAAAACATAATCATCCCGATAGAACACAACCGCCTGTCCAGGTGTAACAGCCCTGACAGGTTCTTTGAAAACACACTTTACTTGACCGTTTTGTATTTTTTGTATAACGCATGGCACACCTTTATGCGAATACCGTATTTTGGCTATGACATCTACCGGTTCACTGATATCCTCAACGGCCATAAAATTCAAATCCTGACAAATCAGTGTCTGAGTGAAAACATCTTGTGACTCTCCTATAACTACTTCATTGGTCTCAGAGTTGATTTGGGTCACAAATACAGGGTGTCCTAAGGCTAGATTTAATCCTTTTCGCTGTCCAATTGTATAGTGTATAATTCCTTTATGCTGACCTAATAATTCCCCTGTGACAGCGACAAAATTTCCGGGAGGAGGCACTCTTTCCCCTGCCTCTCTCTCTACCACAGATGCATAATCTCCATCTGGTACAAAGCAAATATCTTGGCTATCTGGTTTCGAAGCCACAGATAATTCCAGCTTTTGCGCAATTTTTCTGACAGCATCTTTCTCATAGTCTCCCACTGGCATTAATGTATGTGAAAGTTGGTATTGGGAAAGATTATACAATGCATATGTTTGGTCTTTTGCCGCTGAGACAGCATTTTTCACTACATATCTGCCGTTTTTTAATTGAATTATCCGCGCATAATGACCCGTTGCTATATAATCTGCACCAAGTTCCATACTTCGCCGAAGAAGCGCTTGCCACTTGACATATTTATTACAAAGAATGCATGGATTTGGTGTTCGTCCATGAAGATAATCTTCTACAAACGGATTGATGACGCAATCCCTAAACTCTTTTTTGAAGTTCATCACATAGTAAGGAATTTCTAATTTCTGGGCAACTCTTCTTGCGTCCTCCACTGCACTTAGTCCACAGCAGCCTCCATTTTCTTCCATGGTGCTTTGCGCTTCATCCTGCCAGATCTGCATTGTTATGCCTATAACTTCATATCCTTGTTCTTTGAGCAAATATGCTGCTACTGATGAATCTACTCCGCCCGACATTCCAACAACTACTTTTTTCCCCATATTTTCTTCGCTGCTCCCATCCTCTTTCAACATTTCCGATACTTGATAATATCACTCTGTTATTTCTGTGTCAATGTCATATTTCAGAAAGCAATTCCATAAAATGTAGAGATTGAACCGACTGAGGTTTCTCGCATGTCAAATACTGCAAATCCGAATAACACAAAAAATCTGCGCAAATACCTAAATCCCAGATATTTGAATAATCCAATTGTTACTGGTACATTTTTTCTTACAACCTCTGGCATTATTACAAAATTTATCGGTTTCTTTTATAGAATCTTTTTGTCAAGAGTATTTACAGAAGAAAGTCTTGGTATTTTTGGTCTTGTGTCCCCTGTCATGATGTTGGTGCATTCTATCTGTGCATCAGGTATCCAAAACGCCATAACCCGTTTTGTAGCCGCCTCAAAAAAAGATAAAACTTCCGAAGCATATGGTTTTCTCTTCACCGGTATTTCCATATCAATTTTTCTTTCTGGTATTATGGCTTATGTGATTTTTAATCAGGCTCCCTTTATTGCATTGAATGTTATTGGAGAAAGACGGTGTACGCCGCTTTTACGTATCTGTGCACTTTCTTTTCCGCTTGCAACCATCCATTCTTGTGTCAATGGATTTTTCTATGGGCAAAAAAGAGCCTCTGTTCCAGCGTTAACGATGATTATAGAGCAAATTTGCCGCGTGTGTACTGTTTATGCACTTTATAAACTATCGGTAGAGGCAGGAGCAAATGTATCTTTGTCTTATATCTGCCTTGGTATGCTTGCCGGTGAATTTTCCTCTGCTTTTTTGTCTTGCTTTATCCTTGCGCTTAGACCCGACAACAAAAATTTCTCAATTCGGAGATCTCTTTCCTGCAATAAAGGATTATCCATTATCTCACTTGCTTTGCCTATTAGCCTGAACAGAGTTTGTGTCAGTCTTATTTCTACTGTTGAAACAATACAACTACCTAGAAAATTAATGATAAGTGGGCTGTCAACATCTGAGGCACTTTCTGTATATGGTGTTTTTTCTGGAATGGCTTTCCCACTTATCATGTTTCCAAGTGCGCTCACCTCCTCTGTATCCTCTCTGCTGCTCCCGTCTGTCTCAGAGTTACAGGCACAGGGAAATAATAAACGGATTCGCAAAACAATTTATTTGACTATTGGCTTCTGTTCTTTATTGGGTATTATGTGCTTTTTATTCTTCTTTATTTTTGCTGATTTTATTGGAGAACTGCTTTTTCATAGTAGTATTGCTGCCAGCCAAATCCGTGCACTTTCCTTTGTCTGTCCGTTTTTATATCTTTCAGGCGCACTGTGCAGCATTCTTCATGGACTTGGAAAAACAGGCATTACTTTTGCATTTAATATGATAAGTATTTTTCTTAGACTTGGATTTGTCTATTTTGTGATTCCTCTTTCAGGATTTTCAGGATATTTATATGGTATTCTTTGCAGCCAAATACTTTTTGATTTCTTAATTATTCTTGCTTTAAAACAGTATTTAATATATGATAAGATGTAACCTTTTATCGGAAGCGAACTCAGCTTCCGATAAAATTTGCAACAACACAAAAGGAAAGGAATCAAACAATGAGCTTTGAATTTATAAAATTATTACCAACCCCTGACCAAATCAGAGAGGAATTTCCCGTCCCTGAAGCAATGCAGTCATTAAAAGAAAAAAGAGATCAGGAAATCAGTGATGTTTTTACTGGCAAATCGGACAAGTTTCTTGTCATCATCGGCCCATGCTCAGCAGACAATGAGGAAGCTGTATGCGAATATGTTTCAAGACTTGCAAAGGTCAATGAAAAAGTTTCTGACAAACTGATTCTCATACCAAGAGTATATACAAACAAACCTCGTACTACAGGTGATGGATATAAGGGTATTGTACATCAGCCCGATCCCGAAAAGGGCACTGATTTTTTGAAAGGCATCATTGCCATGAGAAAAATGCAGCTACGTATTATGAATGAATCCGGACTAACAGCCGCCGATGAAATGCTCTATCCTGAAAACTGGGGGTATGTGTCTGATATTTTATCCTATGTCGCAATTGGTGCCCGTTCTGTAGAGGATCAGCAACATCGTCTTGTTGTCAGCGGTTTTGATGTTCCGGCAGGTATGAAAAATCCAACAAGCGGCGATTTCAGTGTTATGCTCAACTCTGTGTATGCCGCACAGCATGCCCATCCATTTATCTATCGTGGCTGGGAAGTCAATACAACAGGCAATCCGCTTGCTCATACAATTTTGCGCGGCGCTGTAAACAAACATGGAAGCAACATTCCAAATTATCACTACGAAGACCTTGTACGTTTGCTTGAAAATTATAATGAACGCGACCTCTTAAATCCTGCCTGCATTGTTGATGCAAATCACAGCAACTCCAACAAAATGTTTAAGGAACAAATACGAATTGTCCACGAAGTCATGCACTCTCGCAGACACAACAACGAACTTGCAAATCTTGTAAAGGGGGTTATGGTTGAAAGTTATATCAAAGAGGGCAGCCAAAAAATTGGTGAGCATATTTATGGAAAATCTATTACCGATCCCTGTCTAGGCTGGAAAGATTCTGAAGATTTGATATATAGAATTGCAGATTTTGTATAAAAAATTGAGCGCCAATGCGCTCAATTTTTTAACAAAATCTGCAATTCTAGCCGCAAACACAAATTTTATCCTCTTGGATGCGCTTTTGTGTACACTTCTCTGATACGGTTATGCGTCAAAGCAGCATATATCTGAGTTGTCGAAATATCAGAATGCCCCAGCATTTCCTGAACACTTCTCAAATCTGCACCATTTTCCACCAAATGCGCAGCAAATGAATGGCGGAGCGTATGCGGTGTAATATCAGTCATGATACCTGCTTTTTTAGCGTAATATTTGATTAATTTCCAGAAGCCCTGTCTGCTCATTGGCTGCCCTGAACAGTTCACAAACAGGATATCCGACTGCAAATCAAACAACATTACGTTGCGCGCTTTCTCAAGATAGTTTGTCATTGCTTTTTTCGCAGCAGCTCCAAATGGAATCACTCGTTCTCTGCTGCCATCTCTACAGATGATAAATCCCATCTGCATGTTTACATCGGAAATCTTCAGAGTTATCAGCTCTGTCACGCGGATTCCCGTCGCATATAAAAGCTCCAACATAGCTTTATCGCGAATTTCTTTGGGCGTATCCCCTTTTGGTTGTTCCAAAAGCCATATTACTTCTTCTGGAGACAAAATTTCAGGCATTTTCTTTTCGATTTTTGGTGCTTTCAACTTATCTGATACATCTTTTTCCATAATGCCTTCTTTGCACAAATAATGAAAGAATGCTTTTATAGAAGCAACATTTCTTGATATCGTTGCAGCAGCAAAGTGGTTTTCCCCTAAATACACAATATAGGATTCCAGAATCTCTGGCGTGATATCATTCACATCAGTGATACTTTTTTCTTCTAAATACTGGCGCAGTTTGCCTAAATCCCTCTTGTATGATAATTCAGTATTATTTGAAGTTTTCTTTATATTATGTAAATAAGAAATAAAATCATTAATTTCTCTTTCCATAAATTTTGAAAAACCTCCTAAATTTAGATTTACCCCTTATGCCTGATTCTATTATATATTGAATTTTACATAAAATCAAATCTTTTTTCAGAAAATTTCAATTTATTTAAACCTTTTTTTGAATATTCGTATAATATTTCTTTACGCAACGCCAATTATCCTATAAATTCTCCCTATTTTATATATTTTTTATCCAACTGCAGTTTGATTTACTATTTAAAAAAGGAGCACCACTCTTTTAATAAGCTCTGGATTGACATAGATTTCACATAAAGCACCTATGATAAACAAAATAAAAATCAATACTATCTTCTTAAAAGACTCTATTTTTTTATGTCGCCCATTTTTACCTTCTGTCATCTCCTTATGACAACATATTGTGTCACTCATCCAATACTTGCTAAATACTATCAAAAAGATAGCCAGGTAGAAAATGCCATGTGGCAGAAACATAGAAATCATAAAAAAGATACCTTTTATGCCATATTGATACACCAACGAAAAAATGACAAGCCCTGCTTCAAATCCATACAATCCCAAAATAGTGTATGCTAACATTCCGCCAATTGTGCTGAGTGAACAAATTGTGATAATCATTAATTGTTTTAACCGCAGCGCAAACACATACTCAAAAAGCCCCGACTGATATACTTCAAAATCTTGCAGCCGAACCAAATGATCTCTATTTAATAGACCTGCTGCGCTCCCTCCAACATTCATACCTTTTCCTCTGAATAAATAAAAAAATACCATACCTATGCAGAATCCTGTTAAAAATACAAGGATTCTGCTATCAGGCACAGCATTCTTATAATACCTTTTTCTATAAACTTCATAAGTATCATTCATGTTTGATATATTGCACACAACATTATTATCAATTCTTTCTTCGGTGTTAAACTTATTCATTGGTTCTCTCACCTGTACAACTTATTTACTTTAAACTTATGAATTATTTTACATATTTATTCTTGTATGCAAGAATTGATGCAATCGTTTTTGAATCCTCTATCACACCATCATAAATCATCTTTTCAAGTTTTTCTAACGTACATGGTTCCACGTTTACATATTCATCCTCATCAAGATGCTGTTTTGTCTTTTTGAGTTCTGTTGCAAAATAAATATCTATTTTTTCGTTACAAAAAGCAACTGTCGTCCTAATAGTTATCAGCTTTTCAATTTTTCCACATTGATAACCTGTTTCTTCCTCCAGCTCCCTTGCAGCCGCTTCGATCGTTGGTTCTCCTGGGTTCAGTCCCCCTGCTGGTATCTCAAGCGTCTCTCTGTCCAAAGCATTGCGATACTGCCGAACCATCAATATCCTTCCATCGTCCAAAACACCAACAGCCGCAGCCGCACCATTATGCCCTACAAAATCATAGACAGTCGTTTTGCCGTCTGGAAGCTGTATGGTATCTTTATAATATTTTGTTATTGCTCCCTCACATTGGAGCTCTCTCTTAAGTCTCTTTAATTGCTCCATCCCATTTTCCTCCTTTTTTAATCGCTGCGCGATCGCTCTAATGGGTAAAGTCGCTTCAACACACCTGTTCGCCTTTGCGACTTATTGTCCTATACACCAGGTCTGTGCATAAAACAAAGCCATCAAAACCCTTTGTCGGGATCTTGATGGCCCTTATAATGCTCGTCAAAAATTATTTCGCATACTCAACGACACGAGATTCCCTGATGACATTTACCTTTATCTGTCCCGGATATTCAAGCTCTGCTTCTATCTGCTTAGAAATATCACGTGCCAAAAGTATCATGTCTGAATCATTAATCTGCTCAGGAACTACCATAACACGAACTTCTCTACCCGCCTGAATTGCAAAAGATTTATCGACACCTTTAAAATTGTTGGTTATTTCTTCTAATTGTTTTAATCTGGTTGTGTATGTTTCAAGAGTTTCACGTCTTGCACCTGGTCTTGCAGCAGAAATCGTATCCGCAGCTTGAACCAGACAAGCAATCAATGACTGTGCCTCAACATCTCCATGATGTGATTCTACAGCATTTATGACAATGGGAGATTCCTTATACTTCCTGCACAATTCTGCGCCTAACTGTATATGTGAGCCTTCCATTTCATGGTCTACTGCCTTGCCTATATCATGTAGTAAACCTGCTCTCTTTGCCATTCTGACATCAAATCCCATTTCAGCAGCTAATAAACCGGAAAGATGTGCTACTTCGATAGAATGTTTCAGCGCATTTTGTCCATAACTTGTTCTAAATTTCATCTTACCTAAAAGTTTGACAAGCTCTGGATGGATACCATGTACACCGACTTCAAGTGTTGCCGATTCACCCTCCTCCTTAATCATAGTCTCAACTTCCCGTTGGGCTTTCTCAACCATTTCTTCAATTCTTGCAGGATGAATACGTCCATCAACAATCAATTTCTCAAGCGCTATTCTTGCAATTTCTCTCCGAATTGGATCAAAACCTGACAGAATAACTGCTTCTGGCGTATCATCAATGATTAACTCGACACCTGTAAGCGTTTCAAGAGTTCTGATATTACGTCCTTCCCTTCCAATAATTCTGCCTTTCATCTCATCATTTGGAAGCTGCACTACAGAAATTGTAGTCTCAGATACATGGTCTGCAGCACACTTTTGAATCGCTGTGACAACATACTCTTTTGCCTTTTTCTCAGCTTCTTCCTTGGCTCTGCTTTCCATTTCCTTAATCATTACTGCTGTTTCATGTTTTACTTCGTCTTCAACAATTTTAAATAAATGCTCTTTTGCCTGTTCAGAGGTTAATCCTGAAATTCGTTCCAGTTCCTGTACGCGCTCTTCGCTAAGTCTTGCAACGATTGCCTTCTGCTTTGCAAGCTCTTCCTCACGTGCAACAAGGCTGGCTTCTTTCTTTTCAATTGCATCAGCCTTTTTGTCAATACTCTCTTCTTTTTGCTGTACCCGTCTCTCATAGCGCTGAGCCTCTGCTCTACGCTCTTTGATTTCCTTGTCAAGTTCATTCTTGGTTCGAATAGATTCTTCCTTAATCTCAAGAAGTCCTTCACGCTTTTTGGTTTCAGCAGTCTTAAGAGCTTCATCGACAATCTCTCTCGCCTTGTCCTCTGCATTTCCAATTGTAGTTTCTACATTTTTTTTGTAGTTTGAAAATGCGAAAAAGCAACCTACTACACATATAGCAATAATGATAATTGCTTCGATTACGTATAGCAGCATGTACAGGAGCACCTCCTTATTAAATTTTCATTGTGTAATCTTATACGGGGCAGACCCCGGATTGCATATTATCCAAATGCGCTTAACACGCAAGAATTAGATGCCGATACTACTACAACATATTAATTCTACCCTTTTAACGTAATTGTGTCAAGCATTATTTCAGAATAAACCAGAATAAACGCATGAACAGATACTCTCTAATTGCCATCCAATTATTTGGTGAGTTCGTCAATGGAATCTAATAAATCATTGGTATATAATACTCTCAGGACAGCAAGAATAAGCGGAAGTTCTGTTTCGGGTTTTCTCCCAATCGTTTTCCGGACTCTTCTCATGCTTCGTCCATAATACGTTTTCATCAACTTAATAATAAACATGACGAACCGTCTGATCAGCCCCAGGTTATGGACTGCTTTCTTTTCTTTGGAACCCAGGCTGTCTTCCCTGAATACGACATCCAGTGTCCAATGCAGGCTGTTTTCTATGTTCCAGTGCCTGCGAACCACGATTGCAAATAACGGGTTTTAAACACTTACGTAATATCTAAATTTTATAGAATCCCTTATTTAAGCC
>CAJUKA010000073.1 GCA_910586585.1 uncultured Lachnospiraceae bacterium | reverse complement strand
TATAACAAAAAAACACAAAAAATGTATGTCTTTTTCATTCATGCGTTTAATCTGGTAGTATTGTTAAGTCACCATAACGAAACAATCAAACAGGATCGACCTTCCCACTGCCTATGAAAAGAATACCATCCTTCCGCTTGGTTGGCAAGCGGTTTTATGACCCAAATGCGCCTCCGTGTAAAGCAGTGTTTTTGATTACTACTGATTTTACATGGAGGATTTAAAAGAAAGCAACGACGCACTCTCTCCGTCATAGCTTTGCAACTCACCTGATGGAGCAGGGGGTAGCGCGGCAAAATATTCAGGCACTGCTTGGACACCGTGACCCAAAATCTACGGAAATTTATCTTCATGTCAGCAACAAATCCCTTATGGGAATCCAAAGTCCATTTGACAGGAAAGAAGGTGCTGGCTATGAATAATCCCACTGTTCAGGATATTTTCCAGCATTTTTATCCGGCATACCTTGAAAAGTATTCTCCATCTTGGGAACAGGCAAAAGCTGCCTGGAACATCTTGAATCCGGTCATTTACAGTAATCAGAAGCAACTGTATGACACACTGTATCACGCCGCTTCTGCTGCAATCAATGAACTGGCTGCTGACCCAAATCTCCGATGCCTCCCATTCCTCCTGAACACAGCCATTTGCATCTTGCAAGGCACGATGCGGAGTACCGCATGGGTATCTTCCATGTGCTTTAATGCTTCGTATGGCTTATCTAAAGTATAAGTAAAACTACGATTTCCACAGCCATCAAAGCCAACAGCACAGGCAGCAACACCGGACAGGAAGAGACTGCCCCCGCGAGCAGGAGCATTACCACTGGAACCACATATTTCCGCGGATGATGCCACAGGTCGCTTTCGATCTTCCAGTCCCGTATGGGATAAAACCATTCCAGCAGCACAGACAACACCGCACTCTGAAGGGCAAAGAAAACAGCCCCTGCAATCATATGGACAGTGACGCTGCCGTTTTGTATCCGCCAGCTGCAGAGGAATATCACATCTGCAGCCATATTACAAAGAAAGATAAACAGGCAGTATGGAATGCAGAAGCGCCTTTTCTGCCCGGGCAGGAAACGGACTGCCTGATCCAGATCAGGGTCACAGGACAGCAGGATACAGATGGGCGTATTTAAGGATAGAATCGCAAAACCCACTGGAATAACGGACAGACCTGTCATTTCTCTAAAAAAATAGGGCAGTACCAAAGCTACACACCACATCACAGCGGTATTGAGCAGATAATTCTTATGGCAGCTCAGATACCGAAAAAAATACCGCCAAAGTGTTGCCCTCTTCCCCTGCCGAATCGCATGGGTTTTCTTACTCTCCTTCTGATAAAAATCATATCCGTCTGCTCTCCATAAAATTAAGACAGCAAACAGACTATTCACAAGCAGAAACAGGCAAAACCATGTCCTGCTTTCCAAAAACAGAATGGCAGCCACAATTCCGGCAGCCCAGAGTCCGCTCGTATACCAGTATCTTCTCACGGAATAAACCGCGGCAGCCATAAGAACCGCATGGATCATGCAGAGGATCATTGCCACCAGTTCTACCAGATTCCAAGCAGAAACGGCTAGCAGAACCGCGAAAAGAAGCCCTGTCTTTGTAAGAACCGTATAGGCGCCCAGCACCCCCACATAGGCGAAAATAAACTCCCTGCGTCGATACGGCAGCATCAGCATAGCCGTAAGCTCCACCATGTTATCTTTGGAAGAAAGGGCCTGCCACATCACACCCGCAGTAAAGGTGCTGATCATCAAAACCCGGATAAACGACGCAATCTGAACCTGAAAGCCGGCAATATACAGTCCCCAAAAGACAATCACATCCATGAAAAGAGTCCGTGTCAGCCGCTCATATTTTGCCCCAAACAGTTTTTTGGCAAAGGCTTTACCTATCATTCTCATCATGCAGAGCCTCCCGGATATCTTCGGCATTGATCTGCCCGCGTTCAAATGTCTGCCGGATTCTGCCGTTCTCCAGGACAAATACCCGGTCAGAAGTCAGCGTGATGCTTTCTAGGATGTGTGAGGAAAACAGTACGGTTCCATATTCCTTATATCCCGAAATCTGCCGATACAGGTATTCCGTACTCTGGAAATCCAGCCCATTGACTGGCTCGTCCAAAAGAAGAAGTCTGGGTTTCAGTGCAAAAGCCGTAATCAGAAATGCCTTTTTCCGGTTTCCGGTTGACAGCTCCCGTAACAGGGTATCTGTATACTCTTCAAAATGAAAGCCCTGTATCAGCTCCGACACATTTGGAACCTCTTTCCCATAGGCGGCACATACATAGGACAGGTATTCCCGGAAGGTAAAATACGAAAACGAATTGTCCTCGGCAAACACCGTGTAGCGGCAGAGCTTAAAATCCTGCTTCCGGAAATCCACAGGTGTACCACAAAAGCAGATACCCTCTGAACGAAATGTAGGGAGCAGTCCAGAAAGCACCTTCAGAAATGTGGTTTTCCCGGCCCCGTTCAGCCCAATCAATCCCGCCACTTCATGCGCGGCCAGCGCGAAAGAAAAATCCGAGAGTATCATTTTCTCGTTACTGTACCTTGATTTCGCACGCTTTAGCGTGCATGGAATCAATAGTTGACTCAATGTCTTTTCTGAGTCAACATTGTACCATGCATTTAAGTTTTTCACAGTCAGGAGCGCTTCTCCCATATTATCTCCCTCCTTTGCCGTCCTTTTCTTTTTTCCATTCCGTATATGCGGAATACAGGAAAGCACCTGCCAGCACCAGATAAAGCCCCATCATAGGGAAGTTATCGTATACACCGCATACAATGGCTGCAGCCAGCCAGATCAGTCCAATGATTCCCCGAATATAAATATGATGCATTATTATTTACCTCCTTCATCATCCCTGCTTTCTCTATGTATCCTGCCGCTGTCTCCATACATCCGCTTCCTTCAGCAGGCATTCTATGCATTCCTGTTTGCCTTCCGTATAGCTTCTTCGGTCATTTGGAAATTGTAATGCCAGTTTTTTCTTACAGGCATCGTATCGCATGGCTTTATCAGGATGGCAATTTAGGTAATCCCGAAAATTGATGTAGTTCTTCCATTCTATTCCATTCCATTTGACTGCATGGATATGATGTGTACGCGTATCTTTTTCAAAATCACCCATTACAAACAGCATTTGCCCGGCAACATCTTCCCCGCGAAAAATAAAGCCGTGTTCTTCCAACCGTTTCATATAAGGTGAAATATCATCTAAATTCCAAAGTCCAATCACAATGTCAATAATTGGTTTTGCATAAATGGAAGCAATCGCAGTGCTCCCGACATGCTGGATATCAACAGCGGCATTTCCGAAAAGCTGCTTCAATTCCAAAATTACATTTTCGGCATTTTTATCCCATTCCTCTTGATGGAATAAAAGCTCCACGCTTCCTCTTTTTAATCCTATCATTTTTCTCCCCAGGCAGCTTGCGGCTCTGCCGTATCCGTTGTACTAGTATGGCTATTCCGGCAGAGCGATTCGATAAATATCCGCCTGTTCTCCATCCATTTCAAAGCTGCGTTCATAGACTCCTCCATTCCGGGTGATTGTTTTAACCGAAGGTTCATTCTTTTTTTCCACAGAAAGATACAGTTCGTTCATCCCGGTCTTTTTGGCAACCTCCAATAACTGCCGCAGCATTTCTGTAGCGGAGCCTTTTCTTCTCTCAGACGGACGGACGCTGTAACCGCAATGGCCGAGGTCTTTCAGGAAGTCGTTCAGTTCATGCCTAAAATCAATGATTCCCACAATTCTATCCTGATCATCAATGGCAAAGAATGTGTCTGTTATGACCCAATTCGGATTCACCGTTTCCTCTTTCGTGTTTGCGTCTATGGATCTGCACCATTCTGTATAATCCTCTGTTTTATCAAATAATTCACTTCCGTTGATGACAAATTCCCCATGTTCAAAAAATTCCTGTCTGAACTCTATGGCCTGTTCTTTCATCGCTTCTGTTGGTCTGACTAATTGAATCATTTTTCACACTCCTCTATCTGCTAAGATTTTATCAAGTTTCTTTTCTGATCCTACTATGGGTATCTTTCATATACTTTAATGCTTCGTATGCCTTGTCTATCGTTGTTTCATGTGGATACTCTCACATTCTTGCTATTTCCTCAATGCCGTTTTCAGTCACCGTTCGCAATATTAAATCATTTGTTCTAATTTCCACTATTCATTTATCTCACTATCTACAATAGCTTTTATTTCATCAACTATTTGTTGAACACTTTTATTATCTGTATTGATAACATAATCACACGGAGAGCCTGATATAATAATCAATTTTTGTTTTGACATCTACATTCCTCCCATTATTCATCTGAAGCTCAACGATTCCCACAATTCTATCATCATCGACAGCAAAGAATGTGTCCGTTATAACCCAATTCGGATTAACGGTCTCTTCTTTCGTGTTTGCGTCTATGGATCTGCACCATTCTGTGTAATCATCCGTTTTATCAAATAATTCACTTCCGTTGATGACAAATTCCCCATGTTCAAAAAATTCCTGTCTGAACTCTATGGCCTGTTCTTTCATCGCTTCTGTTGGTCTGACTAATTGAATCATTTTTCACACTCCTTTATCTGCTAAGATTTTATCAAATTTCTTCTCCGACAGGATTTCATGGGTCACGAGCTGCCCGTCATAGAAAAGAGAAAAGGTTGTATAGGGTGAAGGGGCATTCTGCGCATCCTCCCTGGTCTGGATATGTACGGACTGGAACACAGCGTTCCTAGCCTTTGCCATCTCCTCCAGTATCGGTACATATTTTGCCGTAAAAGGGCATTGGTTTGTGTAATACAGCACAAATCCCTCCGGCATATCTTCCTGCCTGCCCACGCTGTCCCGGAAGCGGGGAAGAGGTGCACCCTCCTCAAATGGCAGGTACATCAACTCAAAATAAGGCTCTGCCGTAATAGTTTCCATGATGAAACATTCCGCACATCACAGTCTCCATAAATTGCACTGGTGCCGACTGATTCAAATAGATAACGAACAAGTGCATTGCCTGCTTCTGTTGCATAACCCTGTCCGCAATATTCCGGATTAAAATCATAATCCATACAATAATGCCCTTCATCATCTATCCAATAGCCAATGCTTCCTATAACATTCTGTTTTGATTTTAATTCGGCAACAAGACGGTTATCCATATCCTGCCACTCAGTAATTATGTTTTTCACCTGTTCTCCTGACATTGGATAAAAATCTTCGAATTTGCTGACTTCTTCATCAGAAAAATATTTTATAATATCCTCAAAATCTGTCACTCTATAATTTCTCAAAAGTAATCTACTGGTTTCTATAGTTATCATCTAATCACTCTCCTTTAGATGTAGAGCAGACGCCTCCGTAAATAAGAATCTATCTCTTTATTCTGGTATAAATCTCCTGTTCGCCTTCATGATGAATATACGCGCCATTTTTCATCTGTACTCTGAGCGATGCAGGATTATCCTTGTGAACAGACATATAAATTTCATCTTCACGAATCATCTGCCACGCCTTTCCTACCGTCAGTTTCAAGCCCAGAGAAGCATACCCCTTTCCTCTGAATTCCTTCCTGATTCCATATCCTATATGCCCTGCTCCTTTTGCCAGTTCCTCCGTAAGCCAATGCCGTATTCTGAACCATCCGACAATTCTATTATCTTCCCATAGAAAAAATTCCGTTTCCGGCACCCATCCTTCCTGAAGTCCAATACCCTTTGCCGCATTGATATAGCCCGGCAAAATTTTGTATGTAAATTCATCTTTGGTACATCTGGCTCCAGGATTTGTAAAACCTTTTTCGTTCTCTGGAGTGTTTGTTACAAACTCATATTCTTGCTCTAAATCTTTCATATTTGCTTCTTTCAGATATAACATCTCCTCTTTATCCCCTCTCCAAACTGATTTTACATTACCCGCAGGTCAATTCTATAAATATCCGCCTGTTCTCCATATTCAAAAAATTCCTGTCTGAACTCTATGGCCTGTTCTTTCATTGCTTCTGTTGGTCTGACTAATTGAATCATTTTTCACACTCCTTTATCTGCTAAGATTTTATCAAAATTCTTCTCCAACAGGATTTCATGGGTCACGAGCTGCCCGTCAAAGAAAAGGGATTTGCCATCTCCTCCAGCATCGGTACATATTACTCCGGCATATCTTCCTGCCTGCGCACGCTATCCCGGAACCAGGGAAGAGGTGCGCCCTCCCTAAATGGCAGGTACATCAGCTCAAAATAAGGCTCTGCCGTATCCGCTGTCTGAAAACCCTTATGGCTCATATATTTTGGGGCAGAAAGGAATCCCATCTTTTTTCTGGAGGACAGGAATACAAGCCCTTCATGGAACCACTCCTCCTTTATTCTACAACGGGATTTTCACGTTTCTTTTTTTTGCAATAGTACGCATAACAGAAAGAAAACAAAATCCGTATTTTTTATCTGCGAGCTAGTTAAAGAAAAACTGCTGATATATATCCAAATGTGCCGGATTGCCTTGCAGAGCTAAAATTGCCAATTCCAATCCAAAAGAAACGGCAAAGCAAACGCTTCCCAATAGCA
Organism: uncultured Lachnospiraceae bacterium; assembly: GCA_910586585.1. Taxonomy (GTDB): domain Bacteria; phylum Bacillota; class Clostridia; order Lachnospirales; family Lachnospiraceae; genus COE1. The sequence goes on along the minus strand of CAJUKA010000073.1, from coordinate 15,116 downwards.
AGCCTTTCAAAATACCGCTTACAAAACCGTCTCTTTGAAATCCGATATCACCCCATGTAAGATTTATCTTTTTCAATATCAGCGCTAATAAGATAATCCCAACAACTTTATGGAGCACATTTTCTTTTTCATATACGGCTTCCTGACAAGCAGGAAGTTATCAAGTAAAAAATTTTTTGTCTTATTTTTTATACAATAAAGTACCAACAAAAATTATAGTCGCTAATACAACAATGTTATATTGTATTGGCGCTAAATAACAGATATTAAAAGCTGCGTGCATAATGGCAATCAGCAATATATTTCTGCATTGATAATAGGTTATTCCCAAAACAACGGAAACAAGTAATGTCCATATACAAAGACAAACAATTTGTTCCATGCCCAATGAATTTCTGATTATCCACATTGGTATATGCCACACTGCCCAAACGGCACCAACAAAAAGAACACTTTTGATTTTCTTAAAAGGAAGTCGTTCCAGCAGAAATCCTCTCCATGCTATTTCTTCAACAAACGCTGTTATCAGCAGGTATATACAGCTTGTTAATAGGGATATTACTGTCGAATATGTATTTTTAAATACGTCAGTTTTCACTATGAACGAATAGCAATAAGAACCAAATATACCTACAGCCATACATATAACCCCTATTAAAATATATTTGATTGTTATTTTCCCTGAAAACATCTGTAAAAAGTACACCTTGATATTCTGCTCGCAAACCAGCAGAAAAACAGCAGCTATAGCGGGGATGCACACATATAAGTATTTTACGTACAATAATCCATTGGGAATGATAATTCCGTTCTGTTCTAACAATGTAGGTACATAGCATATAACCGATAAAACATATACGACAGAAACCCATAACGTGAGTTTCAACTTATTTGTGTATCCCGCCATCACAATTTCTCCTTGCAGTGCGAAAATTTCGATTTCTCTTTATATTTCTTCAGAAATTTCTTTGTTGTAACTCTCAATAAATTCTGTCATGCTCTCAAAATACCTTGGACGAATTCCCACTTTTTCATATTCTGCAAGATACTTATTCAGAGCCTGATTGAAGATATCCACATTTTCCTCCAGATTTTGGGATTAAATTTATCCATAATTTCAAAGCCATCCACTGCGATATATTCTGTAATCTCACAGAACATCCACTATAAAGACAATAAATTCATAAAGGAAGAATACACATCGTCTCTGCCTGCTGCCTCGGCCATCTTGTTTTTCCAGTTAGAATACATTTCCTCATAGGTTCCACGCAGGTTTTCCGCAGAAGGGCGTTCCTTTTTCTTCGGAACCTGCAAGTACCCATCTATCAAAACAAATAACTCTGATTTATCTCTTACATAAATTTCTTTTCTATTTCCAAATCAGTTTTATAAAATCCCCAAAACAAGAACCCCATTCCTAAAAAAACTCCAACACATAAAATCTCATGAATTGAACTATGAAATAAATACATCGCTACGCTTAATACAATCTCGATTAGCCCCAAAGCTTTTCCGAAAGATATAAAAATATCGGGCGCAATACTTTGTGCATACTCCCAATGTTCCCTTGTTTTTCGTGAAGTTGGTGTGTTATATCCATTATTTGGATCCATGTCGGATGCAGGATGTTTCTTAAAGGTATATCCCACTGAAACCATTACAAATGGCATAATTAAATTTAGCACCAGTAAATAATACACTTTTCATACCTCCACAAGTATTTCCTATGTTGACTTCTTTTTTCCAAATCACTGATTGTCTTATCCGCTTTTAAAGTCTTCACTCCTCGTTCTATTCATCAACCTCAATCATTCGTTTATATACACCCGAAGAGTTTTCATCAATCATAATCGCATCCACACATTTTTTATAAAATCTGACGGCGGAGTTTGTGGGCCATCCAATAATTGCATACGCATAGCCAAGTTCCCGCATGGATTCCAGAGCCATTAACAGCAAGGCTTTCCCTACACCCTTTTTTCTTTCACTTTCCAACACAGCCATAGGGCCGAAAAAATTTCTGCATGTCGCCTCATAACATGCGAAACCGATAAGTTCTTTTTCTCTAGTCGCAATATAACAGGTGACAGGGTTATTAGAAAAAGCGGCCCGCACTTCATCTGAATAATCATCTTTTGCACATATCCTGGAGAAAGCAATGATTTTACTCCTGTCAGGCGCTAATGCTTTTTTGATTCTGATACCACTTTTGGATAAATTTTCTTCTATGTCGTGTGAACAAGGAATATTATATAGTTTAACCAGCATATCTGCCATATGATTACCTCCCAAGATACCGATTGTAATTTGTGTTTCCCAGAAAACGGAAGTGCTCAGTCAACCTTATGAAAGAATATTGTCTGCTCTTTCATGGATATTTTCCCGACCTGCCAGCCATATTCCGCAAGTTCTTTCTTATATTTCAGGAAAGAGTGGTCAATCGGCACCCCCGCAATCATCTGAATCTCCTCAAAGGTCAACTGAAAAGATTCTTTTCCACTTTTCTGTACATATTCCCACAAAGCATTGTATTTACTCATTGCCATTCTCCTCTAATGATAACAAAAATCAGAATTTTCTGAATCTATGTTCCACTTTACAGAACCTGAAAAAACACGGTCACAAACATGATGATTCCTACCACAATGGCTGCTATACCAAAATAATAGCTTCTCTTGTTTCCATTTTTTCCATCGACAATCCAAAGCAAACCGCGCAGTATAAGAAGTAATCCTACAAAAATCGGAATAAATTTATTAACAGCTTCTATCATTCCTTTTACCTTTTCCTTCCTGCCCTCTTTTTTTCTGAAAAACATAAACGGCAGTATTGATGATACATAACAGCACAAAAAGGCCTGTAAAGTTAAACCAAATATCTCTGTATGCAGTTTTTGCCAAAGGTTCCCGCAGTCCGCTAAACCAGACATACGCGAACGCCAGCAGCAGAGAGGGAATATAGGCAGTCAAATATCTAAGAACCAATGGCTTAACAGGCAGATTTGTGCACAGCTCAAATGCAGCTATTCCAATCAGGAGGATCATAGCCCTGTCTAATTCATGCCAGTTGCCGCTTGGGTCTTCATAAACACCATTACAAAGGTACAAAACACTGTTCAACAATGTTACCACTGTATATATAATTGAGTAAATCGATCCGATACGAAGCCATTTTTTCTGATTCATTTTATTTCCTTTCCAAAGCTGCAGCCTAACGCATTGATCCCTATACCAAAACAGAAAGGTTCATGCCAGATTCCGATTTTGATGCTTCCCCAGTTTTCGTATAAATTACAGGTTCCATCTTAATAGCATCCGCTGTTTCTTCTACAAAGATGTCGTTGTTTGCACCAGTCTGAACAGAATCAGTCTTCCCATCCAATGTAGCCTTCTCACTTTCGCTGATGCTGATCGCATCCGTATCCCCCTTACGTTTTTCCTCTATCCTCTTTTCCAACTCCTCGCGCTGTTCCCTGCGTTTCTGAATAGCGTTTTCCTGCTCTGCTTTCGCTTTTTCTCTTGCCTCCTTTGCATCCTCCTTCATTCCTTTTTCAGTTGTCTTCTGGTAATCCTCTGCCTTCTCTGCAAAGTCCCCGACATACCCCATTGCCCGCTCCATAACGGCTGTATCGCCTCTCCGTTCTGCGTCTTTATAGACACGGAAGGGTGTATTCAGTAACTTCATACTCATGCTTGCCCCTGCAAGACCTTCCATCGTTTTCGCATGCATAATTGTCCCTCCTTTGAATTTTTCCTGTCACAATCCTTTTTAAGAAATTCAAATGATGCTGTGATTTCAAAAATACCGGAAAACAGTACGCATTCGCCACCATCTTCCGGTATTGATACCACACTAAAAACTTAAATCTCTTTTATTGTGGTACTTCTGATACAGAAGCATTCTGCCGCCTGTAGGTATCATTGTCTTTCTGGCTTAACTCGTTTTCTACCTGCGCCAGCTTTTTCTCCAACTCCCGGATTTTCTTTTCATCTCCAGAAGCCGACTGGATCTGCTGTTCCAGCTGCTGCTTTTTCTCTTTCAGCATTTTGATTTCTCTGTCAACTTTATCCGTATTTGTGACACATTTCTCCTCCGGCTCACCCTGGCTGCCCCCGCTTACCTTCGGTTCTTTTCCATCTTCGCCTTCCCTGGAACGGTCATCCTTTCCATTTGCATGGTCAGCTTTCGGGTCATCAAAAAAGATTTTGCGGCTGCCGTTCTCGTCCTTGCCTACCCAGTACAGTCCTGTAGGCTTTTTTCCCGATTTTTCACTGCTGATGTATTCATCCTGTGGTTCAGACAGCTTGCCGGATTTTTTCTCCTCTGCAGCCTTCTCTGCTTCCTTTGCTTTTTCCGCCCTCTCAGCGGCCTGTTTTTCCTTCACCCTTTCTGCGTAGTCAGTTCTGGAATGTTCATAGTTTCCATTCACCTGCATTGCCATAAGCATGTTCCTCCTTTAATTTAATATTGTCAGACGACTTCGTAGATGTCGCTTTGAGCCACCCCAATAGATGGCTTCCTTTTTCTTTTTCGACCGGAGAACGTAACACGTTAATCCATTTGCTGTGGAATACCTTCTGGGTGCTGTGAAAGGATCAGCAACACATGGAGGACAAATTTATTCTCCTGTGTCTCGATGCTCATGGCGCCGCCATATTTTTCGGCTACCTTTTTTACATTCGACAAGCCTGTTCCTTTCTTGAACGTATCTTTTCCATGGAAGCTGTTCTCCACTTCTATCATAAGGAAATCGCCCTGAATACGCCCGAACACACGGATATATTTTTCTATGCCGGCATCCAGACTTTTTACTGCATGAATCGCATTGTCCAATGCATTTGACAGGACAATGCAGATGTCAATGTCCTTAATGTCACAAGGGTATGGCAGAAGGAGGGAACAGTCCGCGTCGATCCCCATGCTTTTTGCAATTCCCAGTTTGTTTCCCACCAAAATATCCACTACTGGGTTATTGGTACTGCAGGGGAATGACATTTTTTCCGCCATATCGTCCATATCCTCCATATAGCTTACGGCTTCCGTGAGTTTCCCGCTCTGCAAAAGATTTTTCACCACCGCGATGTGGTTCCTGATGTCATGGCGGAACGACTTTGTTTCATCGTAACGAGCCTTCGCTTCCTCCACATACCGGTTCAGGGAATGTTCTTCCTGTTCCAACAGTGAAATTTCAGTGCTGAGGCGGAAATTTTGCTGCAGTTTCTTATAAGAGAACAGAATGCAGAACAGGCTTAAAAGTCCCAAAAGATGCATTGCAAGCAGCTGCCAGTGACTGAGCAGATACTCGAAAGATCCGTCCTCCTTTAAGACCATATACCGGTAATCAAATGAAAGCGTATTAATATACTCACTCATAATAAAGATCATCAGGATCGGAATGAAAACCAGAAACATTTGCTGCATTTCCGCTGCGGTATAAAAAACATCCCTGGAAAAATAGCGATACACCATATAGTAACAAACCCCTGTCAGCAAAAGGGACGCGGCCTCGCTGACCAGCATGACCGCAATACCAGCCGTATCATAGAAAAAATATGTCAGCCATGCGTATAACAGACCGATCAGAGATTTCACAATCCCATAGCAGAGCAGCATGATCTCAGTTGTCAGAGTCGCATACAGGAGGGAAGGCTTAAAATCCGCATGGCAGACCAAAATCTCACATACCGTAAGAAGAAATACAATCGCCACGAAGCCAGTCACCGTGCCAACTGAAAGAAAGCTAGTGACAATCACCGCGCATACTCCAAACAGAAAAGAAAACGGAAGCCATAGTTTCTTTCTCAGGATCTTTACCAGAAAATAAAACTGGAAGGACATCTCAACCACGCCCATAATGTATCTATTAAAAAAATCTAAATACTCGTCCATGTTACCAGCCTCCACAATTGTTCTTCATGTATTGCAGAACAACGCCGGAGAACTCCCTGCTCCGCAGCCGTGATACAGGAATCTCTTTGCCATTATCCATATAGGCAGTCCCGTTTTTATAGCCTTTTAAATGCTTCAGATTGATAAGATAGCTCCTATGGCACCGGTAAAAACGGTTGTCCAGCTTTGTTTCCAGATTTTCAATCCGTTCATAATAATCAACAACCTCGCCGGAAGTCAGGTTCAGATATATTTTTCTGTCTATGATCTCACAGAAGATAATTTGATCCTTTGCAATGATGCGCCCCTCATATCCCTTTTGCACCAGCAGGCTGTCTTCGCTGGCGTTCTGCATGGAAGCATAAAGGCGCTCCATCGTCTTTTCAAACTGGTTTTTATCCACCGGCTTGACCAGATAGTCGTAGGCCTGTACCTCAAAAGACTGGAACACCATCTCTCTGAGTACCGTAATGAATACCAGAAAGCCCCGGAACTGATTCGCCCTCAGTTTCCTTGCCGTTTCCATACCGTCCATGTCCTTCATCTGGATATCCAGAAACAGAATATCAATCTGCCCATTGTAGCTTAACAGCTCTTCGCCGCTGGAAAACATACGGAGGCTGATCTCCCGATTCTTTTTATGAAAGAAACCAGAAACAAAAGACCTTATATGATCAGACATATGTTTTTCATCATCACAGATTGCAATACGGATCAATGCGTTACCTCCTCATCATTCTATGTCAGCGGCAAAAGATACACTTCTGCCGCTGACATATACAAACATCTTATTATAGCCTGTCAGCAATGCCAAAACAATTTGATTGCTGTGAAATGTTTATCTGTTGCCGTAAAATGCATTACGATGTAGCCAAGGGCGTTTTACTATCAGATTGCAAAGACCATGTCATGTTTGTTCCCCTCCCATGGTTTAATATCGCTGCTTCGAGCGAAGTCAGTCTGTCGCCTTAATCCGCTCCACTAGGGAAAGCCTTCTGGTATAACGAACCGCACAGACCGAGAACACCGCCTGCACCAGAAGCAGCGCAGCTGCAAACACCAGAACCTGTAATACTGGGAAATGGTATGTGAGTTTCCCAAACATGCCAATCTGATCAAACACCCTGCACAACGCCATGCTGCACACAGTTCCCAGTGTCAGGGTCACAAGCAGCGTGATCTCCACATAATACAGACACTCAAAGGACAGCATCCGGGACAGCTGACGGCCGCTCATGCCAACGGACTGGAACACGCCGAATTCCTGCTGGCGGGTAAAAAGATTGGTAATCAGCGTGTTGGCAAGATTGATCAGGGCAAACACAAAGATAAAGACCAGAATACCGTAGAGCCGGGTCAGTTCCCCGCGCATGCCGGTTTTAAGCTCAGCCGTCAGGTCATAAAGGCTGGAGACTCCCACCCGTTCATCAGGCACAGCGCCAAATACTGCCCGCCGCAGCTGTTCACTGTCCTGTTCTGTGTGAAGATTTACACAGCCTGTAAAATCCGATATTTCAGGATAAAGGACGGACAGTTCTTCCTCCGGCAGAATAAAGAAATGAGCTGTGTTGCAGATTGGAACATTCTCGACAATTCCCATCACGGTATAAGTCTTCCTCTGTCCGTTGTAACAGGAGACGGTGACGGTATCCCCGACCTCATAGTCTGTCCTGTAAATCTCTTTGAGCGTGCTGCCTGACGGGCAGACCAGAATGCCGCTTCCCTCCACCAGCTGCCGGTAATCTGCGGTTCCCTCAAGAACTGCTCCGCCAGCATACATCTTTGCCATATCCTCCCGGTCAATTCCCCTGACAATAAAAGGTTCATGCTCACGGTTGCCCGGGATTTCGCTGATGGCAGGGATTTCCACGCAGGCCATGCTGTATGCCGTGACATAATCCACGTCCGAAATAGAGGCGAGTTCTTTTTGCTGATCCTGTCCCAAAGGATTATCTTTCTGCATCTCATAAAATTCTCGTCCTGCGTAGTCTTCATATTGCAAAAGGTACTGGCTCCTGTCTCCAAACTGGGCTCTCGCCATTTCTTCTACGTCCACCGAATTTGCATAGGCGGAAATACACAGAAGCAGAATCCCGGTCAGACTTAAAGACAGCGCCGTCACAAAAGCTTTTTTGCGATTTCGGGAAAAATTCATCAGCGCCAGCCTGGTTATGGTCAGGCGGCGGTGCAGCTGTCCAGAAATACTGCGTCCCTGATACCCGGAATAGGCAGTGGTACGAATGGCTTCAATAGCAGATACTTTTCCCACCATAGATAAGGGCTTTCTGGTGGCAGCCAGAACCATTCCATAAGTCAGAAACAGAATGACCATTGCAGACCGGATATTGTCACGCCATGACCAGTAACCGGGTACAGCGATCCGTGCGATCACTGCGGCAAGAATCAGTCCAAGGGGAACTGCCAAGGCAGTCAGGAATCGCCTCTCCCGCTTTACCACCCGCTTTAACTGCTGCGGCGTTGTCCCGAGCACTTTTAAGCGCCCGTATTCCCGCATTTTTCCCATCACGGAAATGTAGAAAATATTGTAGATCACAATCGCGCAAATGACCGCAATCAGTACTGACAGGACATAAATCTCCATTCCGCTTCCCAGATAAAGATCCACCATTCCAAAATAGCTGGAGCTGTAAAAGGTTCGATCCGCCGGTATTTCCATTTCTGAGAAGAACCGTTCGATGTCTGCGCGAAGCCTTTCCGGCTCCATTACCTGACTCCCTTCAAAACGGAATCGCAGTTCATAAGGAGTCTGATGAATGCCTGTGTCCACAGCAGTTTCTGGAATCCAGACCGTGAAAATCCGGCTGCTATTCTCTGATTCCAGAATGCCTGTGACGATATAGCGATTCTCGCCGCCGCCAAGATTTAGCATAACTGTCTGGCCGATTTCTGCCGGAAGGTTAAAATAACTGAAAAAAGAGCGCTCTATACAAAGCTCATTTTCTGCCTGAGGATAAGCCCCGATAATTTTGCCGTATCCCATCAGGTCGATCATCTCCGGGCTGACAAAGCTGACGTTCAAGACGCTGTCCTCATGGCGGACAGAGCCTGCATCGGCTGTATATCCCCATTTTTCAAACCTGCCCGTATCCACAAGCCGTGTGACCTCTTCTCTGGTCAGCCCGTCACAGCCGGCCTGATACTGTCCCAGGATATTGTCCAGTGTCTTCTTCTGCTGTGCCGAGTAGATAAAACACAGGGTTCCCATCAGACAGACGGCAAGGGCAATCGTAAGAATGATAAAAATGCTTCGGCGCCTGTCGGCTTTCATACTGCGGCCTGCCAGTTTCTTTTCCACCCTGCTGGTGTCATTTTCAAAAGGCCATGTCATGATCTTCCGCCTCCTTTTCGCATCTGTCCTCCTCCGGCAATCCTGCCGTCCTCAATCCTTACAATCCGGTCGGCAAGCTGGGCAATCTCGTTATTGTGGGTAATCATGACTATGGTTTGGTTAAACTCCATGCTGGTACGCTTTAAAAGCCCCAGTACATCGGCGCTGGTCTTGGAATCCAGATTGCCCGTAGGTTCATCAGCCAGAATGATAGCCGGCTTGGTAATCAATGCGCGGGCGATAGCGACACGCTGCTGCTGTCCGCCGGAAAGGTTGTTTGGCATATTTTTCAGCTTATCTTCCAATGCCAGCATCTCCACAATCTCGTCCATGAACTTCCCATCTGCCGTGTCGCCGTCCAGCTCCACAGGCAGAACAATATTTTCATAGACATTCAGAATCGGCACAAGGTTATAGTTCTGGAAGATAAAACCAATGTTGCGGCGGCGGAAGATGGTCAGCTCCTCATCCTTCTTTTTTGCCAGTTCAGCTCCACGGACAATGACGCTGCCGGACGTGGGCGTATCCAGCCCGCCCATCATGTTCAGCAAGGTGGACTTGCCGCTGCCGGATGTTCCTACCACCGCCACAAACTCACCCTGTTCCACAGAGAGGTTGACGCCGTCTAAGGCGCGGGTAATGTTTGGCTCTGTGCCATAATACTTTTTCAGATCGATTGTTTGTAACACCGTCATAATCAAATGCTCCTTTTCCTAATTGATAAGGACATTGTAAAATCCAAATGTCACAGAAATGTCCGAAGCAGCATAAAAAATACGGCTGAAATGTTACAAGACTCGGACATTTCAGCGACAACCTGCCACTGGCAGCTTGTCTGCACACTGCTGCGAAAAAATTTACGCCAGACAACCGTCTGCCCTATATTATCTTGCAGGGAGCATAATGGAAAATTCCGAACCCTTGCCCGGCTCTGAAACCACTTTGATATAACCGCCCTGCCGTGTTACGATCTCGCGGGTCAGATACAGACCAATGCCCACGCCCTGCTGTTCATGTACTTCTTCCTCACGGTAGAAGCGCCGGAAAATACTAGCCTGATTGCTCTCGGAAATACCCTTGCCAGTATCAGACACACTCAGTTTTACATACATTTCCCATTGCTCTACTGAAATTCGGATTGCGCCTCCCACTGGGGTATACTTCACTGCATTGTCCAGCAGATTAAACACGGCTTCCGCCGTCCATTTGCTGTCGTGGGAAAGGAGGATCCCCTCCGGGCAGTCCACTGTAACGCAAATATCTTTTTTCTCCGCTGCATAAACGATGCCGCTACAGGCCATCGCCAACGTATCAATCAGAGGGGCGTCTTTCTTCTCCAGCCGGATTGCTCCGGTTTCCAACCGGGAGGTTTTCACAAGAGCCTGAAAAAGAAATTCCAGCTTGTCCGTCTGGTTCTGGATGCCTTGCAGGAACTCCCGCCGTTCTTTTTCTGTGACAGACTTTGAAAGCAGCGTATCCGTCACCATTTTCAGATTGCTTACCGGTGTTTTCACCTGATGGGAGACATCCGACACCAGCATCTGCAACTCCTGCCGTTCCTTATCCACCTTCCGCCGATTCTCCTGCATGATATCATACAGCCGGGACAGGCGGAAGCCGATACGAGCAAAGAGTGTTTCACTGTCCACGGCACGCACAGGTTCTCCGCTTCCGCTTATCATCTGATCCATTGCCCGGCACAGTTCCCTGGTAAATACGGAAAGCCGTTTACTGAAAACAACTGTCAGAAGGAACATCCAAGCAAGAGCACAGAGCATCAGCAGCCCGCCGGTGGTAAGCACCCATATCTCGCCTGTCATCCATACGAGAACGGCACAGATGACCAGCATGGAAGCCGTCATACCGCCACATGTCAACAGGAATATCGTTTTTACAGAGATCCGCCCCAGACTCATTTTCGCTCGCCTCCCATCCACTGATACCCAATTCCGTAAATCGTTTTAATATAAGTATCTCCATCAGCCTCAATCTTGCCCCGTATCCGGCTGATGGAGGTAGTCAGGGTGTGTTCGTCCACATAGTTTTCATTCGTATCCCACAGCCGTTCCAAAAGGCGCTGCCTAGTAAGAATCTGTTTGGGATTTTTGCAGAACAGGTACAGCATCTTATACTCCATCGGGGAAAGGGTAAGGGATTTACCATTTAATGAAGCGGACTGCTGCGAAAAATCCAAAAACAGTCTGCCGTCATCATAGAAATCCTTTGCCAGTCCACGGTGTTCCAGCATGGCGAACATTGCCCGTATTTTCCGCAGCAGCGCCCCAATGGAAAAGGGCTTGGTGATATAATCCACCGCCCCGACTTCATACCCCCGAATCTGGTCGCTCTCTTGGTCGTTGGCAGTCAGGAAAATCACCAGCGTGTCAGGATTCTCCGGCTTTATGAGCCTGCACAGGTCATATCCGCTGCCGTCCGGCAGGTTGATATCCAGAAGTACCAAGTCATATTCCGTCTGTGTCAGTAACTGGGCAGCTGTGCCTGCATTTAGGGCTGATACGGTATCGTACCCCTCAGAAATCAGGTTGTAGGTCAGCGTTTTATTTAAAAGGGCATCGTCCTCTACCAGTAAAATCTTCTTCATGCACATACTCCTTTCCGTCTTTATGCGATAAGGAACTGTAGAAAAATATCCTACGCAATCTGCATCACTTATTTTCCTACGATTCCTAAGTTCAGCCAGAACACAGTCAGACCGACAAATCATACCCACTCGAAATATCCGCGAAATGTTACAGGAAAATATTTTTCCCTAATTCAGTCAAACAGACTTAACTGCACATAGTTATTTTTTTCTTCAAAGGTGTTTAGATATTCAAATATCTGTCTGTTATCATGCACGATGCCTTTCTCTGTGCATATTTGATGAAACAATCTCATTAAGCTGCTGTTCCTCGGACTATTCAGCTCATATTGATTACCAAAAGTACGTATATACCTTTCTTTCATATGTGGGAATAATTGGTCTAATTGCTTGTAAAAATATTCCCGGCTTCCCTCGCGCAAAGTCATTCCCATGCCGAAACAGATAATGCCATATACTTTTGCCTCAATACAGTAATTCAAAATACCCATTATATTTTCTTCCGTATCATTGATAAATGGAAGAATGGGGCATAGCCATACAACAGTCGGAATACCTGCATTATGCAGTTCCTTTAACACTTCAAAGCGTTCTCGTGTCGTACTGACGTTTGGTTCCAGCTTTTTACATAAACCTTCGTTGTAGGTCGTTAACGTCATTTGCACCACACATTTTGTTTTCGCATTGATACGTTTCAGCAAGTCTAAATCTTTCAAAACCCGACTTGATTTTGTTATCAATGTAAAACCAAAGCCGTACTGCTCCGCCAATAATAGTGCCTTTCTGACATTTCCAATTTCACTTTCAAGAGGAATATAAGGGTCTGTCATAGAGCCTGTGCCCAACATACACTTTGTACGTTTCCGTTTTAGTGCGTTTTCTAATAACTCAATCGCATTTGCTTTGATTTCAATGTCCTCAAAATCATGTTCCATATGGTAACATTTACTTCTGGAATCGCAGTAAATACACCCATGTGAACAGCCACGATACAAGTTCATTCCATTTTTCACTGATAAAATTCCCTTTGCATGAACATAGTGCATGATTTTGTCCTCACATAATTTTACAATCCTTGCACTGCATAAACAGGAATAACGGATGCATCATTGCCTGCACTCAGTTGTTTTCATTTTATATCAGTCAATTGATATCCCGTTTTTGATATACCTTTACCGCAATCCGGTACGAGACAAAAAACCAGATAACAGAAATGATAAGCACAATATTGAAAGCCAAAAGGATATTTTCCTTTACAGGAAAGATCAAATTGATAAAAAGCACAAGCCCAGTAACAATCCCTGCCCCCACCATAGATGACATCATAAAGACAATCTGCGATTTCTCCGGGTCAAACAGATACGCACATGGCAGACTGATGCCGCCTGCCAGCAGGGTAGCGCTTATCCCAATAGAGCCGTACAGACATAAAGAACGCAGTGTTATATCCATACCGAAACACGCAAGGACAACACAGGGAATCAGCGCAATAAGCAGCCCCAATACGGCAAGCAGGATATAAAACAAAAATTTCTCGCCGATGATCTGGCTCCTTGATACCGGCATGGTAATGACATTTTTATTCCATTTGGAAGCCGCGTCACTGGTAATACTGATAAAAGCTGCTGTTGTGGCGGCAACCGGAGCCAAAACCAAAAGTGCGCTGGTTTCCAGCAAAAAGGATAAGCCAAAGCCCAAAACAACCAAGCTGATGATCGTTACAAGAATATTGCTCTTGGCAATATAAAGATCCTTCACCAAAACACCTTTCATCACTTTTCCCCCTTTACATAAAGCAGCATAATTTCATCAATTGTCGCCGGGACAACCAGAGCCTTCGGATACTTTTTCTGCATTCTCTCCCGGTCTGAAACCAAGATCTGCCATTCATAGTCCATTTTGCGGCAGGCAATGATATCGGATTTATCCAGCGCCTCAAACTGCGCTGCACCGCACTTGATGATGCCGTACCGCTCGGTCAGCTCATCTTTGGTTTTCTCAAAAACGACTTTGCCATCATGGATAAACACGATATAATCGGCAATCTTCTCCAAGTCACTGGTAATGTGGGAGGATACCAGTATGGAATGCTCCTCGTCCTGCACGAAATCCAACAGCATATCCAAAATATCATCCCGTACAACCGGGTCTAAGCCGCTGGTGGCTTCGTCTAGGATCAACAGTCTGGAATGATGGGAAAATGCGACAGAGATAGCCAGCTTCATCTTCATTCCTTTTGAGAACTGTTTAATCTGCTTATCGGACGGCAGGGAAAACTGTTTCAGCAGCCCAAAGTATACCTGTTCGTCCCACGTCCTGTAAATATTTTTCATAACCCGGTTCAGTTTCCGGGGAGAAAGGATTTCCGGATAATTGCTGCCATCGAACACGACGCCGATCTGTTCTTTGATATCCCCATCCAGTTCCTCCCTGTCTAAAATGGAAACAATGCCATCCTCCTTTTGAATCAGCCCTAAAGCTGCGTTGATTGTCGTACTTTTTCCTGCACCGTTTTCTCCAATCAGTCCAACAATGGAGCCGTTCGGAACAGTGAACGAAACATGATCCAAAACAAAATCCTGATACGTTTTGGTAAGACCTGATACCATGAAAGCATTTGTCATCGCGAATCCTCCTCGTACAATAATGTTAATAAGCTGATTAATTTATCAAGCGGTATTCCGCTCATACGGGCGATTTCTATTGCATCACTGAGACAGCCCTCTATCTTTTTTTGCTGTTCTTCCAAATAAAAGTCCTGATTCCTAACAGATACATAGCAGCCTTTCCCGGCTGTCGTCTCAATAAAGCCATCTTCCTGCAAACTGTCATATGCCTTCTGTACGGTCAGAACACTGATCTGCAATGATTTTGCCAGGGCGCGAATAGACGGAAGCGCTTCACCCGCCTTCAATTCACCGCTCATAATCTGCGCCTTTATCTGGGACACAATCTGCTCATAAAGAGGACGACTTGCCTTATTACTTACAACAATCTCCAAACCATCACCGCCTATCTGTCTTATACTGTATTGTATATACAAGTACAGTATAAGACACTAAAAGACAGTTGTCAAGATATATGTTTTCTCATTTTCTGGCAAAACAGTCCAAAAAAAAGCACTTTAAAACGACAGAAATCCCATTGCCGTTTGCGATGGGATTCCTGAGAATTATTCAACTGTAATCACTACAATCTTCACGGCCTCACTTGGGTGCTCTTCATCAAAATCAATCAGCCCCCGGTAACTAACCTCTACTTTATCGCCCACGGCAA
>CAJUKA010000072.1 GCA_910586585.1 uncultured Lachnospiraceae bacterium | reverse complement strand
TTTAATATGAAAGTCCCGGTCCCCTCCTCGTTATAATTCAATGCGGAATTTAGGTAATAATCTTGTTTATCATATCCACTGTGCCATGTATAAACATTATTTACTTTATCTGGATTTACAATAAACTCTTCTACAACTGCTTTTGCTGCATACAGATAATCTTTCTTATAAATCCATTTGCCATCAAAGAATACATTCTTTTTCAGACAATAAAATAATGCTCCATTACTGTCACAGCCTCCTTGTAAAAGATTATATTTACTATCTGAATATCTGACCGCCCTGCCATAATTTGAAAACCATGCGTTTTTATAATCCATGAGCTTTACAAATATCTCGTCTGTTCCTAATGGAATGATATCAGTATTAGAAATATCAAGTATTCGCTCTGGTCTGATATCTTTGTATTTTCTCTCAATCAGTATCTCTAATCTATCAGAAAATTTGACTTCTTTCTTTTTACTGATATATTGACGCTGGTATTTAATTTCACATTCTTTACACTGACCTAAATAATACGGATTATGAAACTGTCCCTTTACTAATCTGAATTTTTCTATAGGCAATATCCTGCCACATTTGTTACATACTTTTGTTGTTCCGTTCTCTAATGTATTTATTTTACTCATTTTATATTTAAAACTTCCTCCTGATATGATAATAACTACGTTCGCCCGTTTTGGCGAAGCTTAAAAATAGAGAGTTCTAAATAAACTCCCCGGAAACATTTCAATATTATTTTTTTTAAGATGCTTCTACTTTGCATAGGTTTTCGCCAAAATTGGCGATTTCTCAATTCTGTGTAATCGTGGAATAACCACTCGTAAATTTTGTACGAACGGTTAAAATAATTATGTTTCCAGATTTGGAAACACTGACTTTCCCCACTTGTTGGGAAATGATAGACTCCACACTTTTAAAATGTTTGCTTGCGTCCAAATGGACGCATCCATCGCCAACAAACTGTCGAATAGATGATTAGACCACCATGGACTAATTTATAATAATTCGCGGTTGTACCACCGTGGTCCAACCTTTTACATACTTCTGTGGAAAACTTGTCTCTTTATAGGCGATGGTTTTAAACCCACTGCAAGGTTTAAGATTTTTTGATTTGAAGTGAAATAGATTACCCCAGATTTGGGGGAAAGTTATATTATGCTCACCAAAACGAGTGAGCAAACCTTTTAAAGCGTTCGCTTGTACAACCGTACCTATAAGTACGCACCAGTTTCCCGCGGGGAATCACCGTTTCACGGGACTACGGTATGTCGCATAATACCACCCACCTAAATATTCATACTGGCAGCAGAGGTGTAATATATCACAATATTACTGCCATCGCCATTAGTATCAACATTGTCCACGATGGACAACACTTTCCACTTTTACGGACTCTGTTTGAAACGAAATCGTTCTATTGGTTGTCAAATTAATTGACATCTAACTTGATTCTTCTTAGATCGGACTAATCGGCAAATAACCGTATATTTCAAAAGATACGCTTATAATGCGTACCCCCTATATGTGAATACCTCTGCCCTGAAACAGGGTAGCTCCAATCAGGATACCTACAATATAGCCACCCTTGAAAGTATGTAACTTTTTGTTACCCACTGGAAATGAATGTCCACGGTGGACACAATATGGATTCCCTTCAAAGGGGTATCGTAAAACGCGACACACTTAATAAAATAAGCATAAAATCGCACTCATCTTGATTATGGGGTAGTATTTTGACACCCCATATCTGGCTCCGTCAATTCTGTCGAAGCCGTACTTTCTGGTACTTGTTGGGTATAAATATTACTGCATTCTTTGAAAGCCCGTGTATTGGGATTTTATAGCAGCGTCTAATTTGACGCACCCTTTAATATTGTTTTATGCGCTTTTATATAATTCCTTCGCAATCCTTGCTATGACACTTCCGCAACTTTCTCCTTCATTTATTCGTATAAACTTGCAATGAATCTGTTTTTCTATGTATTTCTGCCTTATGGTATCATAATCTTTTTTATATTTATGTTCTTCTTCGTCAATTTCTATCGCTATATTATACAACGGAATATACAAATCTATCCTATAATTATCAACTGAATATTGTAGAATGTACTTAATCTTCATTTCATCTAAGAAATCTTTTATTTCATTCAGATATTTATACTCAAACCTTGCGGAACGGACATTGTACTTGAATTTATTTGTTAAGATATCAACACCAAAATCATCTATTTCAAACTGTTTTTCACATCTACCGCGACTTGATATGTATGTACTTTCAATGAAATGTTTAGACAACTCTGGATTTCTTTTAGTAAAATTATTTATTATTCGGTTTATATCAGGATTTCTCTTTCCGTATTTTTCTGCTATTTCTCTACTATTTGTCAAGACTTTTTTATCACCTCCAATTAACTTATTCTCCAAACAAAAAAGATTGTTCCAAAAACAATCTCCTAACAATTCAGTATTGATTTTTAATATCACAATATATATTGAAATCCAACACATTATATTTTTCTTGCTTTCCAATGAAAACATTTATATTCTAATATTTATGATTTAATGATTCTTTTGTAACGCAAAATAACCCATGATTAGATTCATCATGAGATTCATCTTTGCATAGTTCATCCTGTCCCACACAAGCATTATTTGCCAAGTCCATTTGAACCTTGCAAACTGTACATGGTAGGTTCATTTGAACCTCACTCTCTGTTGGCATATCCAATATTTCTTCTACAAAGAAATCATGTTCCATAGAAACAGGATCGCCCCAGTTATCATTACCACCAAAAATCTGTTCAATATCCGATGCATCATCATTATCTGCCAGTAATATAATATCCTCATCAATCTTATCATAATACTGTTGAAACAAAGCTTTTTCAATTGCTTTTAAATCAGATAGCTTCAAAGGTTTTCTATAGCTTTTCATCAATGATTTTCTTACTTTTGTTCTAATCCTGTTCGTTATATCCAGTGCAAGGCAATCCTGGTCACTTTCTTCAAGCTCCATATCCGTAATAGCTATTCCACGATAATATGAAATCAGGGGACGCTCTTTACATATGGAACAATAATCAGGATGGAATGTCGGATGCTGATACGACAACTCACAATTCAATTTATTAATGGCATACTCATCATCTTGCAGCATTCCCAGACTCAACTCCTTAAACTCCTTAGTGAGTCTCTCCTTCGAATATATTATTTTCAATAACTGTCTGCCCTTCATCTTTTTACTCAGCTTATAGTCTTCGTTCATATCATTACAAACAATTGTTTCGTTCTCCTCAATGCGTTCATTTAATACATCAGTTATAACATTTCCTCTTGTACGCTTTCCTAACTGATATGTAAATTTATACTGATCCTGATAGATAATCTTATTCTTTTTATCTAAATAAGCCAGTGCTTTCAGAAACATATTTTTTAATTCTGATTTTGCCACTGAAACATATTCACAAAATAATTTACCATCAGAAATGTTGTATTCTTCACACACTGCATCAATTTCATCAGGGTGATAAACCGCATTGCAGATTCCTTTATGCATCAATTCCAATTTCTCACAATACCAGTCTGTAAATGAATACCAGTTATCATCAAGATCAAACTTTGCCTGTAGGTAATCAATCATTGACTGGATATTCTTTGTATTGTGTGCGCCTCCGTTATTTTCTCTTGACGGCTCCACAAGATCACGTAGTTTCTTAGTAAATACATATGACTTTTTTGGTTTATGTGTTTTCTTATTTATAGGATGGTAATATTCGTTAGCATCTTCAATTTCTCTGATCTGTGCCATTTTCGAAGCACCTGTAGTCTGTTTCCATCCAACAGTTTCACAAATCTGCGGATATGTATATTCTTTGTTTAACTCTAACTCTGTCATCTCTAACCCTTCTTTTATCTATTTGCATAGCGGTCACTTGTCTCATAGTATGGCTGCACTTCGTTGTAGTCAAATACCCAATAGTACTTCCTCTGCTTTGAATTAAATCCTGTCTCTAAGCATCTATATCCTCTCTGAATAAATTCGTTTGCTTGAATAACTGAATAAACATACTTCTTTCCTTTTTGTGTATACATTGATTTTCTCCTTTTCAATCTGTTTTTGTATATGTAAAAATACATATAAAGTTTTTCGCTACCGCTCAAAAAGTCTGATTTTTACATTTCCATTTTTGTCTGATTGAGAACTACATATAATGTATTTCTTTATATGTACATCTCAAACAGACAATTTTGGAATCACAGTACAAAACCGACATTTGGAGTGCTTCAGCACGACAACTTTATATGTATTTCTCAATGTTCTTTTTCAACTAAATCTCTCCTACCATAAATACTTCTACATTTCTTCTATCAATTTTCTTTTTTCTGCAATATGGCTTTGCATTTTGGGACATCACATATTTACATTTCTCTATTTAATTTTCATTCAGACCAAAACTTAACAAAATCTCATTATTTGACTTTTGTATCTTGTTGCACTCCTTATCTCAAGATGTTAAATTTCTTCTTGCTTGGTAAATAGGACTCAGAATAATTCAGAATCTATAAATACCACTTCTCCTTTCAAATATTCAATTTTCATTTTTTAATGGATTTGTTGTGCAGATACACAATCGACATTATTAACGGTTATTAGAATTACTTGATTTTCGATTTTACAATTTATTTCGATTACTGGCAATTATTTCACTCACCACGATTTCGTGTTCAGTGCTTCTCGTTACTTTTTTCTATGTAACCACCAGATAATCAACCGCTTTCTTTATCCGTTCCATCTCATTTGAATATATCCTGTATGCAACATTCCTAGCTGATTCAACTGATCCACATTTTTCAGGCTGTAATCTCCTGATGCTTCCTTTTCCAAACGCATACAAATAATACTGATTATCTTTCGGATCATGGTTAATCTGAAATTCTATTTTAATTACACCGCATAGATTTATCATACAATGACTGCTGACAATCACATTATCCGATACAATATCTTTCCATTCTAAATCTTTAAACTTCATTAGACACACTCCTATATTTTTAAATTTTCACTCCACACTTTTGCGGAGTCAGATTTTTCATTTGGCAGCAGAGCTGTCATCAATCTTACATCTCAATGGACACCATTCAGGACATATCCCTGGTACATCATCTACACATAATTTCCCCATTTCATCTGTCCTATCTTCATGATCACAATAATAAATCCTGTTCCCATAATCATACATCTTCATATACTCACATTCACTGCAACTAACTATATTATCCATATGTAATCTGCGCCTATCCTCATTAATCTCTATCACTGCATTATCAATCATGTTGTTTACTATCCTCTCTAATTCATCTATAGAACATTTACCATACAAAGCATTAATATGTTTCATATTCTTTTCACTGATTATTACAATCCTGTCTTTTAACTGCATATATAACCTGCCTCCCTAAAAAATTGAATCAGACCAATATTCCGACTCTGGTACTTTCACTTCAATAAACTTTCCATCTTTATCGGTTAATGATATATTTGTGTTCATTTGTATTATATCTTCTGTGTTATGCTCCACTTTTCTTTTATTCTGAAATGCATTAAAGATCTTCATAAAATGTTTTCTTACCTTTGATTCTTTTAATGGACAGTCAGTTTCCATATTTATTTTACTTGTAGGTTTCATATTTCTGGAGCAACAATCTTCTAAATCAAGAAATCTGCTTACGTTTTCCCTGTAGATACTATTGTTACAATTCTTTGGTTTTATATCCATATAGACTCCTATTAAGCATTTTCCATTATTGGTTCTTTATCCTATCTACAAGTCCCTCACTTGCAACAAATTTTATTTTTTCATGTTCTGGTATAATACACTCTTGCCCTGTTTGTGGGTTCCTGCCTATTCTCTCTTTCACTGTTCTCATTTCAAATCTGCCAAATCCCATAAGCATTACTTTTTCATTTTCACTCATGTAATCCATTAGCGTGTCCATAAATAATTCTAATCCCTTCATCGCATCTTTCTTTTTTATTCCGCCTTTTTCTGCCATTCTGTCTGCAAATTCTTTTTTCTTTACTGCCATAATCGTATACCTCCTTAATTTCTTACTGAAAATCCTTTTCTTCTTAAATAATCTAATGCTAAATTTAATAGTTCTCCATTTTCTACAGTTGTTTTCATAGTATCGTCCCATACATGCGGTGTATTGCTGCCTGTATTCAATCCACCATGTAATCCCTGGTTTGCCCATGATGCAACCTGATATCCTGTCGCATTGTAGTAGTTGTCCATATAATCTGTATCAATAAATACTGATGCTGTTACTTTGTTACCCTGTATCTTAGGTTCTACTTTGACTGCTGAACGTAGAAAATCATATTGGCGGCTATAGGATTTTGGATCATAACTGTTATAGTACTCTTGTAGAAAATAATTCAATGTTTGATATACTCGTTCTGATAGTTCATCTACCATTTTTACCATAGTCGGCATAAGTGCTGCTTGTAGCTGATCCATGTTACTAATATGCTTTGCCATTATTCATCATCTCCATTTTCAATTTTTGCATCTGCTGGTATATATCCGCTTTTCTTTAGAATATTCATCTGTTGTCTGCTGAATGGTAATTTCTCTAATCCATAAATACCATTTTCAATATTTCTAAGCAGATTCTTATTCATAGTCTCACTTAAAAGATTGTTGCGTGTTATCTTTAGTTTTGTATATGGTGGATTGCCGCCGTCTTTATTGCACATTGGAAGATTAAAATTTCCTTCATGGACTTTTACCTCTGGTATTATTGAACCAACCTTTGATATTTCTATACGCTCTCCTTCGGCTAATGCTTTCCGGCATTCGTCCATATACATAAGTAGAATCCTTGTAATCAACTGCTTTGTAATTACTTTCTTATCGTAAACATTATCTTCTCTATTATATATACGTTTTGCCATTTTATAAGCTGACAATGCTTTAGTTCCTTTTACTCTTGCCATTGTTTTTGTTTCTCCTTTCTGCCATTTTGTCAATGAAATGCGCTTTTCAATTAGCGTTTGATTGTACCTCTAATTGCCTTTTCTGACGCTCTGTAAGGCTCATACAGACATTTTAGACAATTTCCCACTAAATATATTCAGGCACTAAAATAAGCCCACCATCAATCATAGTGCTATAATTGATAATGGACTTATTCAGATGTCCAATATTCATTTATGGGTATTCCTATTCGTACCAAACTCTTTTATATGGTTACTACACAACTACACAATCACTACACAAATTTGCTATTGAAATACATGGATTTGTATAGAGATATATGCTACTTTGAACTTGCTCAAACATTGATTGTATAAGGTTTTATAGAGATATATTGAGATACATTAAATTACATGAAAAAGGCTAACAAACAACGATTCCTAGTTTCATTTTACTGTATACCTCCTTGAAAATGCCTTAAAATAGGCGGTTTTCATAATTTCTATAATTCTTCGAGTACCAATACGAGCACCAATTTCAAATGATTTTGAGCATTTTTTCAATACTCTGCACTCCCTTTGCTTTTTCATTATCTGTGGAGTGCATAGATTGTTTTTCTATACGCTCTGACGCTGTGCTGCTATCCTGTTGTGATTTTACAATCTACATCCTTTTTAAAAATTCCTTAACATTTGTCTCGATATCCCCTTTAAAAATCGCGGAACCAGTAACAATCACATTTGCACCCGCTTCAAGATTCATTTCAAGATTGTCAAGACGCACGCCGCCATCTATTTCAAGTTTCACATCAGGGTAGCTTTTGTCTATGATGCGGCGGACTTCTCGTATCTTATCTAGGCATTCCACAATAAAGCTCTGTCCGCCAAAGCCTGGCTGAACAGTCATGACAAGCACCATATCCACCAACTCCATATAAGGTATTATCTCGCTTACAGGTGTTTTGGGATTAATAGCAATTCCTGGCTTCGCTCCCAGTTTTTTTATTTTTTTGAGTGTCTCATCGATACAGTCACATGCCTCTATGTGTATCGTTACGCCATCTGCTCCCAGCTCAATAAGTTCTTCTACATATCTCTCCGGTTTTTCCACCATCATATGCACATCCATAAAAAGATTAGAGCATTTTCTCACACATGCAAAAACTGGCATTCCAAAAGAAATAGAAGGAACAAACATTCCATCCATTATATCAATATGAAGGTATGGTACTCCTGCCTTTTCTACAATTTCGATTTCCTTTCCCAGCTCACAAAAATCTGCTGCCAATATCGAAGGTGCTAAATAATTCATCTTAGTACTTCCTCCTTTCTTTCTCTTTGAGTTCTTCATAGAATGCTGTATAATTATCATATCGTATTTTGCTGACCTTCTCTGCCTCCAAAGCTGTTCTAATACCGCAAACCGGCTCATGAATGTGCGTACAAGTCATAAATTTGCACTGGTTTTCAAACGGTGCAAATTCTGGATAATAGCTTTGAAGCTCCTCCTTGGATATGTCAAACAAAGACAAAGAACTAAACCCCGGCGTATCCATAATATAAGTGTCATCCGAAACCATTATCAGCTCTGAATGCCGCGTTGTATGCTTACCGCGCTCTATCTTTTCGCTTATCGCTCCTGTCTCCATCTGTTTATCCTTTTGCAGACAATTTACAATAGAAGATTTGCCCACACCGCTTGGCCCCGCCAAAGCTGTTGTTCTGCCGCAAAGCAGTTCTTTCATTTGTTCAATGCCGTCTTTGTCCATAGCACTTACAAAGATGATTCTGCTGCCGCTGTTCTCGTATATCTTTTGAATCCGCTGCATTGTCTGGATATCCGACAAATCCTTTTTATTAAAACACAAAATACAATCCAATCCCTGTTGTTTCATCAAAATCAAGAATCTGTCAAGGAGATTAAAATTCGGTTCTGGTTTTGCCATCGCAAAGATTAGCATAGCCTGATCAATATTGGCAACAGCCGGACGCACCAATTCACTTTTTCTTGGAAATATCTGCATAATATTTCCCTCAAAATCTTTAGCATCTGTTATCTCTATCGCAACATTATCTCCCACAAGCGGCTTGATATTTTCTTTTCTAAAAATACCTTTTGCCTTGCACGAATAGATTCCCTCTCCAGGAACATGAACATAATAAAAGCCCGCAATTCCTTTTATAATTTTACCTTGCATACGTCAACCCCTAAAACACTTAGTTTTTTGTAAACTGTACATTTTGTGTTATTTGAGCTACTGCAGGCGTCATTTGTGTTGTTGGATTTCCATCTGCATCCACTACTGGAACCTCCTCATTTTTCAGATAAGAAACAATCACAATACCATAAGCAGAAGGACTTTCAAAATCATTTAGATTAATTGCAACCGGAAAAGCAGTTACATTTTGCGAATACCATAGCTGCTTGCTCCCATCTGCTGTCATAAGGATCACTTCTGCATTTCCACCCATATAATCTGCTGGCGCCTGTATCATCAAACTGCAGTTATAGGTCACACTCTCAGCTCCTATACTGATTTTTAGATCTACTGTGCTTTCCGCAGAAATTTTAGTTCCTGCCTCAAAACTTTGATAGCAGATTTGTCCTTCTGGATATTCTGAGCTGTAGGACTCCTCAATCTTTCCAACCTTAATTCCTGCTGCATTGAGCGTACTAATCGCCGCATCTTTGGAGTTTCCAAGAACGGAAGGCATTGGTATCTCAACCCCTTCACTGCCGGTACTAATCACAATCGTAATCTCTGTACCAAGCGGTGCAGATGTATTTCCAACCGGAAACTGGGAAACAATCATTCCTTTGGCATATTCTGCGGAAGGTTCCTCTGACTTTACGACTTTAAAGCCTTCTTGTGTCAGTAATGCAGTTCCTTCTGCCTCTGGCAGGCCCTCAACAGGCGGTACAGAAATACCATTTGCACCTGCACTGACAGTCAAAACAATCGTGGTGTTCATCAATATCTTGTCATTTGGAATCACCGCCTGGCCGTCCTCCAACGCTGCTGAAATCACTTGGTTTTTTGCATACTGCGTAGATTCTATAAACGTCGTTTTGCATCCTAATCCGGCTGAATTGAGCGCTTTCTTCACTTCCTCAACATCAATCCCCACAAATTCCGGCATCACCGCTCTCTCTGCATCATTGCTGCCTTTCTCTTGGGTAGGCAGCCCTATCTGTTCAAAAATTCCTGTTGCCTGACCTGCAAAATAAAGAAGAATTCCACCTATGATAACTGCCGCAATCACAGTCAGAACTGTCGTGAAGCCTTCCGCTTTGGGATTGTAATCATATTCGTCGTTCCCATAGCTGACCTGGTAATCTTCCTCGTCATATCCATATTCACCGCCGCGAAAATTCTGACGATTCACAGTCTCCTGTTCATAATCCTCTTCATAATAATCATATTCCCTTTTATTTTGGGTGTTATTCTGTTTCTTTTTTGTATTGTTATTTGATTTGTTTTTTTTGGTTTGTTTACTTGCTGACTTATGATTTGAAGCAGCGTTGTTATTTCCTCCATGCTGTGTATTGCTTGAGGCTTTTGACGGTTTATGTTTATTGCTTTTCGCCGGCGGCTCCATGACCACCTCTCCATAATACCCACCGTCCTCATAATACATTTCCTGTCCATAATCATCGTCTGCTATATCGTCCTGATAATTATCCTGATAATTGTCAACCGCTTTTTTTCTGGTTGGCTTTATCTGATTTGGAATCGCTTCCAGCTCTTTTTCATCCGCATATGTTTCCCTGCGTGGAATTTTGTCCTCCCATACGGTATCAAGCACCGCAGGCATTGGAATCGGCGGCGTCTGACCAGGCATTACCTTTGTCTTTCCAGTATCATCCGCCGTATCTATCTGTGCAATCACTGCATCTGGATTAATCAGTGATTGTTTCAAATCCTTGATCATGTCGCCCATATTCTGATATCTTCTGTCTGGGCTCTTCTGGGTACACTTCATTACAATATTTTCCACACTTACAGGTATCTCAGGCACAAAATCCCTCAGTGAGGGCATAGGGTCTTGTATATGTCTGATTGCAATAGAAACAGTGGTATCCCCATTGTAGGGCACCCGCCCTGTAAGCATTTCAAACATCGTGATTCCCATAGAATAAATATCACTTTTTTCGTCCGAAAATCCGCCTCTTGCCTGTTCAGGAGATGTATAATGAACAGAACCCATTACATTAGAAGTTATCGTATTGCTAGACGCTGCTTTAGCAATACCGAAATCCGTTACCTTTACTTTTCCTTCTTTGGATATGATAATATTTTGAGGCTTGATATCTCTATGTATAATATGGTTGTTATGAGCAGCCTCTATACCCATAGAAACCTGGATTGCGATACTAATTGCTTCTTTTGTTGTAAGTCTAACCTTTTTTTCTATATATTTTTTAAGTGTAATGCCCTCCACAAGCTCCATTACAATATAATGAATGCCGTTTTCTTCACCGACATCATAAACATTTACAATATTGGGATGCATCAGTCCAGCGGCCGCCTGTGCCTCAACCCTGAACTTGGACACAAAATTTCTATTTTCACTAAACTCCTGTTTTAGAACCTTTACTGCTACAAGCCTGTTTAATTTCTGGTCTTTTGCTTTATATACATCTGACATTCCACCTGTGCCGATCTTTTCAAGCACTTCATAACGGTATCCTATCAGCATTCCTAACTTAATCATTCTGACCTCCAAACGGTTCCACAAGAACCACAGCTATATTATCACGTCCACCGTTTTCATTGGCTGCCTCAATGAGACGTTTTCCAGCCTCTTCGAGACTGTTGCTGCCATTAACAATCTTGTGTATCTCACCATCTTTGAGCATATTGGTAAGCCCGTCTGTACAAAGCAGCAGCTTTTCCTGTTTGCCTATATGCACATCAAAAAAATCCACAAGCACATATTCCTTTACGCCAACTGCTCTTGTGATAATATTTTTATCTGGATGTATTCTTGCAGTCTCTCTGTCTATCCCACCCATATCAACCATTTCCTCTACAAGGGAATGATCCTTGGTTATCTGTGTGATAAACTCATTGATAACATAAAGCCTGCTGTCACCTACGTTTGCCACTGTCACATGATTTCCTTCAAAGGTTGCTGCTACAAAAGTGGTACCCATCCCCTTAAGCTCTTCATCTTTTTCCGACATTTTATGAATATATGTGTTGGCATCATCAATTGCCTTTTGCAAAATATTTTCCGCATCATATTCATCCGTGCAGCTTGCAATCACCTCTACTGCTTTATCTGCTGCATGTTTGGACGCATAATCTCCTGCATTGTGTCCGCCCATCCCATCAGCCACAATAAAAAGGTTGGGAAGGTTTCCCACCGGCTTATCGGAAGTATATATGTAGTCCTCGTTTATTTCCCTTCTTCGTCCAACATCCGTTATAGAAAATAAATTCACTTTTTCTCCTCCAATCAGTGAAAATGACTTCGTATTTCTCAGGCCAAGACATATTTGTAAATATCCCTATGTCTTTATGTATATTAGCACAAGTAACCTTTTAATTCAAGCCAGCAAATTGCAGCAGTTGTACGATGCCTGCTTATCCATCACCCAACGATTCCTCTTTGCCATGATACCGCCTGCGAAGCTGTCCACAAGCCCCGTCGATATCCTGCCCCATCTCTCTGCGAATAGTGGCATTGATATGCCTGCTTTCCAGCTTGTTTTGAAAATTTAAAACATCACTGCGCGCCGACGCCCTATAATCCCTTTCTTTTATCGGATTGACAGGAATCAAATTGATATGACAATTCATACCATCTATCAGTCTGCAAAGATTTTCTGCATCTTCATCTGTATCGTTCACTCCTGCCACCAGGCTATACTCAAACGTTATCCGTCTGCCTGTCTGCGCAAAATAATAACGGCAGGCAGCAATCACTTCATGAATATCGTATTGGTTTGCAATCGGCATCAGTTCTTTACGTTTTTCCTGTGTAGATCCATGCAGTGACAATGCCAAAGTAATCTGCAGCTTTTCATCTGCCAGCCGTCTCATCGGTTCAACAAGGCCGCAAGTTGAGACAGTAATATTTCTCTGACTGATATGCAGCCCATTTTCGTCTGTTATCAACTGTATAAATTTAAGCAGATTCTCGTAATTGTCAAGCGGTTCTCCCGTTCCCATCACAACAACATTGGACACTCTTTCACCTGTACTTCTTGAGATTGCATAAACTTGATCCAGCATTTCCGATGGGGTGAGATTCCGCGCAAGGCCATCAATCGTCGATGCACAAAATCTGCATCCCATACGGCAGCCAACTTGTGAAGAGATGCAGACCGAATTGCCATGATGGTATTTCATCCAGACACTCTCGACAAAATGGCCATCTGAAAGTTCAAAAAGATACTTTCGAGTACCATCCAGCTTGGAAGTCTGCACTTCAGCCTCTTTCAATGAAACATAGTCAAACTTTTGGGCCAGAACTTCTTTTAAATTGGAAGAAATATTGCTCATCTCACTATAATTTCGAGCAAGCTTTTTATGCATCCACTCATAAAGCTGCTTTGCACGAAATGCTTTTTCTCCCATATTTTCTATTTCTGTCTTTAATTCCTGTAATGATAGTGATTTTATATCTGTCTTAATCAGACTGCACCTCCAAAACTGCAATAAAAAATCCATCTGTTTGATGAACACCTGGCAGGAGCTGCAAACACCCTTCCTGTGTTATTGTTGCTTCCAAACATTGCGGCAATGCATGGCTTATCGGTACAGGTATCAGTTTTTTTTCATTTTTGAGCCATGCAAACTGATTCTCATTTTCTTCCTGATTGATTGTACAAGTGCTAAAAAGCAGCCGTCCCCCTGGTTTTAAATATTGTATTGCGGTCTCAAGTATCTGTTTTTGCAGTTTGACAAGATCTTGAATTATATCAGGACTTATATGGTATTTGATATCGCGTTTTTTGCCAATAACACCAAGCCCTGAACAAGGCACATCCGCGATAACAATGTCTGCTTTGCCAAACAGTGCATCATCTGCTTTGCGTGCATCCCACACAGCCGCAGAAACATGTTTGAGCATACAACGGTCAAAATTCTCCTGCATCAGACTCACTTTATTCTCTGAAATATCCCTTGAAACGACCGCATAATTTACATCATATTTTTCAAGCAAATCTGCTGCCAGCATTGATTTGCCCCCTGGAGCTGCACAGATATCTATCACAAGTACAGGGTCTTTTCGCTCCGAAAAATTCATACTTTCAAAACCGATTGCTTCTACGGCAAGCATAGAACTGACGTCCTGTATCACAAATGCTCCCTTATCATAATATGGCAGCTTCGTAATATCATCGGTTTTTGACAGCAGATATGCATAGGGCAGATATGGATGCTGCTCCATTCTGCCCCCTTGCCCAATCAATACTTTTTCCACAGCAGTGATGGCAGTATCTATATCCACTCCTGTTTGTTCAAAAACATCGCGAAACCGGATTGTCACAAGATGTTCCTTTAACAGCTCCGCCAAAATCAGCTCTGTTTTTTCTATTCCAAGCTGCTTGGTCCACAAATCAACAATCCACTCTGGCATAGAATATTTTACAGATAAGCTAGGGTACGTTATTGCTTCCTTATTGCGAACAATATTTCTAAGCACTCCATTCACAAACCCCTTGAGTGTAGCAAATCCTTTTTTTTGTGTCAACTTCACTGCTTCATTGCAGGCTGCGGCATCAGGCACCGCGTCCATATACAAAATCTGATAGACACTCATGCGCAGAATTGCACATATCACAGGCTTCATTTTATCAAATTTTGTTTTGGCATATTGAGAAATGATATAGTCAAGCTCTATACGCCGCTCTAAAGTACCTTCGTATACTCTTTTTATAAAGGATTTTTCCTGCTGTGAAAGATAATTATATTTATTTAATACATCCCTTACCAAAATATGGGAGTATATATTTTCTTCCAAAAGCATTTCTAGTACGAGCATTCGTAGATTCACTGAATTCTTTTGCGTCATCATTTTTAATCATCTCTTCTTCCAAACAACATTACCAGTCTTAACAACTGTAATATAGATGCTGCCGCCGCTGCCACGTAAGTATACGCCGCCGCTTTCAAAACCTTAGCGCTTTTTCTGCGTTCATCACTTGTTACAATACCATATTGTTCAATGCAGACAAGCGCTCTTTTGGAAGCATCAAATTCCACAGGAAGCGTTACAACCTGAAACAAAACTGCCAGAGAAAATACCCAAATACCAATTTGCATCAGCAAAGGATTACTTCCTAGTATCAGACCAACAAGAATGATAGGAATGCCAAGCTTAGAACCTATATTGGCAGCCGGTACCAATGCCGTTCTGATATTCAGCGGAGCATACTTTTCATAATGCTGCATCACATGCCCACACTCATGCGCCGCCACGCCAATTGCCGCCACAGAAGTAGAATTGTATACACTGTCTGACAAACGTACCACTTTCGCTGATGGATCATAGTGATCTGTCAAAGTTCCTCTGATATGCTCTACCCGCACATCATAAATCCCTTTTGTTCTCAAGATTTTTTCAGCCGTTTGTGCGCCTGTCATACCTGACATGCTTCGCTCTCTTGCAAATTTGTTAAATGTTGAATTTACCCTTGCAGAAGCAATGATACTCAACACCGCTCCTATCAGTACGAAAATATAAGTAGGGTCAAAATAATATCCATACAGTGGCATATAAATCCTCCATTCTGCCAAATGTCACCTTGAACGCTCTCTTGCACTGACTCTAATTTGGGTCCCAAAGAGATTCCAAGCGTGCATCAAATGTTCGTATATTCTCCCAAACGCGTGCCTGTCTTCCATGGGTTACCGAGCAAAAAGCTCTTTGTATCCATTCGCTTCTTTCCTTCAAGCTGCAATTCTTGTACTCTCAGAATTCCCTTACCACATGATACGTCAAAAGAATCTTTTGCAACAGCAGTGATTGTTCCTGGATCCTGTGTACATGTTTCGTGCTCAGATAATGCCTCACACTCCCAAATCTTAACCGTTTTTCCATTCCAGGAAGTATAAGCGCTCGGCCATGAATTCAGCCCTCTGACAAGCCGCTCAATCGAAACAGCATCTTTTGTCCAGTCAATCTTTCCAAGTGATTTCTCCATAATTTTTGCATGACTTGCACAACTTTCATCTTGTTTCACAGGCGTGATTTCTCCCCGCTCCAGCATAGGAAGCGTCTCCACAATCAATTCTGCTCCTGCCTGTGCGAGTTTAACAAAAAGGCTGTCTGCTGTTTCTTTACGTTCTATTGTTACCTTTTTCTGCGTAAGTATGTCACCAGTATCAATTCCGGTGTCCATTTGCATGATTGTAATTCCTGTCTCCTGTTCTCCATCAATAATACACTGATTAATCGGAGAAGCACCTCTATATTTTGGCAAAAGAGAGGCATGAATATTGACACAACCCAATTTTGGCATCTCAAGAATCTGTTTTGACAAAATCTGTCCAAATGCTGCTACAATATAAATATCTGCCTCATATTTTTTTAATTCTTCTATCGCTTCTGGCGTCTTTATTTTTACAGGCTGAAACACAGGAATTCCATGCTTCAAAGCACATTCCTTCACAGGAGAGCACTGTGCTTTCCCACTTCTTCCCTTTGCCTTATCAGGCTGTGTCACAACCGCAGTCACCTCATGTCCTGCATTTATCACTGCCTCAAGCGCCCCTACTGAGAAATCAGGAGTCCCCATAAAAACAATTTTCATTCTATTTATTCTTCCTCCTCAGGTTCTACGTCCATCAAAGCGCCTTCAACCTTCTCTACATAAAGATGCCCTTCAAGATGTTCAATCTCATGACAAAGTGCCCTTGCAAAAAGTTCCTCTCCTTCAATCTCAAACTCATTCAGCTCTTCATCCTGCGCAATTACCTTAACATAATTCGGTCTGGTAACAGAGCCTGTTTTTCCTGGAACGCTCAGACATGCTTCGTTCCCTGTCTGTTCCCCGCTGAATTCTACAATCCGCGGATTGATTAGCAAAATGGGATCCTCCCCTGTTGTATCTATAACCACAATTTTTTTTAATACTCCTACCTGTACTGCTGCTAATCCTACACCATTGGATTCGTACATAGTTTCGAACATATCATCTATCAACTCCTGAACCCTCGGTGTTATTTCTTTTACTTCCTTTGAAACTTTGTTTAATACAGGGTCCCCTATTTCCCTGATTGTTCTGATTGCCATAATTATCCTCCGTTTCTATATTATGCACTCTCGGAATCTTCCTTACACCTGCTCTTGCGAGAATACATTCTATTTTTAATAATTATTAATAGGATCAAAATCAAATTGTACGCTGTCCGTATTCCACTGCATCTTATTGATAAAATGTTCCAGGTCATCTTTCAGCGCTACCAACACTTGATAATCCCTGTTTTTTACATAAAAAATATATCGATATACATCGTTAATCTTTCCAATCGAAGCCTCTGTTGGACCTATCACCATCGTTTCTGTCCTATTTAATTTTTGAATCCGATCCTTTGCCCTGTTCACAAGCATCTTTGCATGTTCCGAGCCTATAGCTTCTTTATCGGAAAGCACCAAAACCGCCATCATATGGGCAGCCGGCGGATACATCATCAAATCACGGTATGCCATTTCTGCATTATAAAAGCCTTCATAATCCTGTTTAGCAGCATGTATTATTGTATAATGTTCTGGCTGATAGGTCTGTATCACGACTTCTCCCGAAAGAGAGCTTCTTCCTGCTCTGCCTGCTGCCTGTGTCAGCAGTTGAAAAGTGCGCTCCCCTGCTCTGTAATCCCCTGCATGAAGCGACATATCTGCTGCAAGTATCCCCACTAATGTAACCTTTGCAAAATCATGCCCTTTGACAATCATCTGCGTCCCCACAAGAATATCCGCCTCTTCATTTGCAAACTGTGACAGAATTCGCTCATAACTGTCTTTGTTTTTGGTCGTATCTGCATCCATACGAAGCACTCTCGCTGACGGAAACTCCTTGTGCAAAAGCTCCTCTATCTGCTGTGTGCCCGCTCTGAACCCCAGAATATATTTTGAACCGCATACGGGGCAATTTGTGACAGACTGCGTTTCATATCCACAATAATGACATACCAGCCTGCTTGTATTTTGGTATTTGCTGGTATGTTCTGATAATGAAACATCACAGTGTGGACACATCATTACATACCCACAAGCTCTGCATGAAACAAACCCTGCATAGCCTCTGCGATTGATAAAAAGCATTGTCTGCTCGTGTTTTTTTAACCGATCCTCAATCAGTGTATGAAGTCTTCTGCTAAAGATAGAACGATTGCCGCGCCGAAGCTCATCTCTCAAATCCTCTACATACACCTTTGCAAGTTCACCGCCTGCAATTCTTTCTTTAAGTTCAAAAAGAGTTATTTCCCCTTTTTTTGCCTTGTAATAAGATTCTAATGAAGGGGTCGCTGAACCCAAAACCAACGCTGCATTTTTGATGGTACAGAGTGCGCCTGCCACTTCTCTTGCATGATATTTTGGCATATTTTCACTTTTGTAGCTTCCCTCATGTTCCTCGTCTATGATAACCATTCCCAATCGTTCAAAAGGTGTAAAAAGCGCTGAACGGGGACCTATCATAATATCTATCTCTCCCTTGGCTGCACGCTCATACTGATCGGAGCGTTCTCCTGCTGACAGCCGGGAATTCATCACAGATACCCTGTCACCAAAACGCTGATAAAACCGCATAAGCGTCTGATACGTAAGCGCAATTTCTGGTATGAGCATAATTGCCTGTTTTCCCTCGGCAATCACATGATCTATCAGCTCCATATACACCTCTGTCTTGCCGCTTCCTGTCACCCCATGAATCAGATACGTCCGCCGGATACCTTCTCTAAAATCCTTTATAATGCTGTCTACTATGTGATTTTGACTGACAGATAAGTATTTCTTTTGATTTTTTTGCCATCCCTTTTCAATATTTTCAGGCAGCGCATTTCTATAAATATCTTCTGCCTGGACTTCAATAAGTTCTTCTTTTTCAAGGGCATGTATGGTTTGAACTGTAATATTCAACTTCCCTGTCACCAAAAGCTGCGGAAGTGCAGACTGTTTGGAAAGCGCCCTCATCAGTCTTGCCTTGGCGGTTTGATGCTTTTGGTCAAATACTTCCGCCTTTTGCAATGCTGTCTGGCTATCCACTTTGCAAATGACCGTTTTTTTGACAATCTGCTTTCGCTTCTGTTTGACTGGAAGCACTGTTTTTAAAGCGGATATCATTGTTGAACCATAGTTATTCTTTATCCATCCTGCAAGCTGAATCGAATCATTTTTGGCACTGATTCCACCTTTTACAATAGAATCAATATATTTCAGCTTGTTCTCATCATATTCTGCCTTGTCTGTGATTTCCATCACATAGCCCTTTATCAGCTTATTCCCCATTCCAAAAGGAATCATGACTGCCATTCCTACAGCAATCTGTGTTTTCAAATCATCAGGTATCCGATATTGAAATGGTCTATCGACTTTTTCATGAGAAATATCTACGATAATATTCGCAAATCTGCCCGTCATTTATCCCTCATTTCCTGCTGCTAATTCTTCTAATATTTCTTGAATCAGCACTCTTTCATCCATAGGATATTTTACCCCTTTTATCTCCTGGTAGTCCTCATGCCCCTTTCCTGCAAGCACAATAATATCCCCTTTTTGTCCATGAGTGATGGCATATCGAATCGCCTCTTTGCGGTCACATATTTCCACATACATTCCACTAGTCTTGTTAATGCCCATCTTGATGTCTTCAATGATGGCTTGCGGTTCCTCAAAGCGCGGATTGTCTGAAGTGATAATTGTAAGGTTTGCAAGTTTTCCGCTTACTTCACCCATCTCATATCTGCGAAGCTTCGAGCGGTTTCCCCCACATCCAAAAAGACATACAAGGCGATTTGGTTTGTACTCCCGCAGCGTAGTAAGCAAGCTTTCAAGCGCCATAGCATTGTGTGCATAATCAATCATCAAGGTAAAATCATCCGACACCTTTACCATCTCAATTCTGCCTTTCACTTTTGCCCCAACAAGCGCCTGTTTCATCACTTCCTGACGCACGCCAAAATGCCTGCATATCGCAATCGCTGTCAATGCGTTGTACGCGCTGAATTTGCCTGGAATATCTGTCTCTATCTCCATATCAAGCAGCCCGGAAACCTTAAAATCAATTCCCAAAAAGCCGGAACCTGTCACAAGTTTTAAATTGCTTGCCCGCAAATCGGCATGTTCATCAAATCCATAGGTTTCAAGCTCACAGGTATGACCTGCTGTAACCTGCTTCCAATGCGGATCATCACAGTTTATAATTCCAACCCGACACTGCCGAAACAGCATCGCTTTGCATGCGAGATACTCTTCAAAGGAAGCATGTTCATTGGGACCTATATGATCAGGCTCTATATTGGTAAAAATACCATAATCAAACAAAAAGCCTTGTGTTCTGTGCATCATAAACCCCTGTGACGAAGCCTCCATAATAACTATCTGGCAGCCGGTTTCTTTCATTTCCTTAAAATATTTTTGGAGCGTAAATGATTCCGGCGTTGTATTAGGAGATGGATAAACTTTATTGCCTATCACAGTCTCAATCGTTCCGACCAGCCCAACCTTATACCCGGCATTCTCCAATATGTATTTGACAAAATACGCGGTTGTTGTTTTTCCCTTTGTGCCTGTCACCCCAATAATTTTCAAATTATCTGCGGGATTCCCAAAATAATTAGCGGATATAAATGCCATGGCATAACGGGTATCGGCTACTTTAATAATCGTAACCTCTGCTTTGTCATCAACCGCTACTTCATGACATACCACCAAAACTCTGGCCCCATCTGCTACAGCCTGCGCCGCGGCACTGTGCCCGTCAAAATTTGCACCCTGTATGCATAGAAAAAGGCAGCCTTCTGTAACCTTTCTGGAATCATTTACCACCTCAGAAACGCTGACATCCACACTGCCTCTGATACACTGATATGCAAAACCCTTTAACAACTCTTTACACTGAAACATAAAAATCCCCCATGCTGCTTTCAATGGCAAAAATACCGATTCTATTTTAATCTATGAACTCTGCTTTAAAGAATACCATATCCGAAGCATTTTATCAAGTTATTGATTCATCCATCACCTTCCTGAACGTAACAGTTCAGCCTCCAGCTTTCTGTTACAAACATCAACGTTCAGCTACACCGATAGAAAAGGCATGTGCTGCTCTGCATATGCCCTTTTCTACTGCCTATGAACTTCTAACAAATCTCCCTTACATGAAATATTTTATACATTAGAAAACAATCGTTTCTTAAAATGTTTAGAAAAAATTAATACTACACGCTTATGTATCTTCTTAAGAATACCGGTAAATATTAAATATATTAATCACAATAATGATCGCCATTAATCCAATAAATAGATGGTCTACGGTCTTGTTATCAAT
The DNA here is from genome assembly GCA_910586585.1 of uncultured Lachnospiraceae bacterium. GTDB lineage: Bacteria > Bacillota > Clostridia > Lachnospirales > Lachnospiraceae > COE1. The sequence goes on along the minus strand of CAJUKA010000072.1, from coordinate 257 downwards.
CTTTTTATTGATTTTGCTTCCTACTAATCCGCCCAAAATGCCACATCCAATCATCAGCAGCAGTGTTGGAAGTTCAAACACAGGTGTTTTTCCTCGTACTACCGTGACAAACAAGCTGGATATCTGAGAAAACATAATAATATAAATAGAGTACATTGCCGCCTGTTTAGAAGTCATAGAAAAGAAATAAAATAGTACCACCAAAATCACGGCTCATCCGGCTCAACCACCAGCCCTGCTGGTGGTCTGGACTGCCC
>CAJUKA010000071.1 GCA_910586585.1 uncultured Lachnospiraceae bacterium | reverse complement strand
TCAAGCCTGCAACTATCATAACTGAAAGGGAGTGGTTTTCAGAGTGCCAGTATCCGCTATTTATAGCTGATATACGCCACCTTGACTATTGAGTAAGAACGAAAAAAGAGCCAGACTCCAGATTTAATCTGATTGTCTGACTCTCTGTAAATCATTATTCAGCTATTACGGGAAATCACTAATTCTTCGCCCTTTATAGAGCATTCAAATTATCCAAAAACTTCTCGTAAAACGCACGTTCCTTTGCCACAAACTCAGGATGCGCTGGCGGAGATATTGGATTATAAATTCTCTCCAAAATTTTTTTAACCATAGCTTTTGCTGACTCAACAGTGTTTCCCAAGAAATCGGAACTTAGCTGTTCTTTACCTTGTTCAACATGGATAACCAATGCTGTTGATATTCGGTTCATTGGAAATGGATCAATTCCTGTATCTTTAAGGGTTTTGTCATATGCCTGCATAACTTCTTCTGAACAGGACGGCTTGAATGTATCCTCTTGTTGCTTTTCATATGTATCAGTGTTGTCTATTTTTTTGCGCATTACTTCTGAAAAGCATTGATTATCCTGCCTCTTAGCCGGATTTACACCCACCGAACTTGTTGAATTATAATTTGTATCAATCCTCATGACTTACACCTACTTAATATTAATCCATGTTGACATAGTATTCCACGGTGAATTGTAAGAGGTTGCCTTATATGTAAATTGACCTGACTCGTTCATTCCGCTCAAATCCCATAAATACAACCATCCATCTACAATCCTGTCGTTATCAAAATCCAGCGATGCAGAGTCAATTGATTTAACCTGTGTATTACAGTAAGTAGCGTAGTCCCTTCCCTCGCCATTCTTTTGAGTTACAACATACATTTCGGCACCGCCATGATCTACAAGTGTTGTATATTGATTTCTGGGAATATTTTCATAGTCGCCTTGCGTTGAACGTACCTGAATAACTCCTACATATGAAACTGGTGCTGCAGGTCCTCTTGCAACAGATCCTTTACTATCAGACGCTTCGAACTCTGCCATCATATCCTGAATACGCTCATCCAAGTCACCATTCTCATACATTTGCTGTAACTTTCCTGTTCCTTCAAATGTAATTGTTACATCATCAGAAACTACTACATTATCCGGCTGCTGTTCTGCTGCCATAACGGGTGTTGAAAGCAACATGCATCCTGCCAAAACTACGCCTAACATTTTTCCAATCTTCATTATTATATTCCTCCTATTTACTCTAATATAATTTATACTTGTTACAAACAACCTATTACTATGGATGAAAGCTTGACTTTAACATAAAAATCCTCCTTTCAATTCTTAGTCTTAGAGTAGTATAAAATACTTCTCATAGATAAGTATAACAAATATTATTTTTCGTACAATTGGCTTTGCAGAATGTGGCTCTTTATTGCAGAAAATGACCAAGATACTTTATAGCTGATATATGCAGTTTTTTACATTAAAAAATCAGCCCCGAATTATTATAGTTCGAGGACTGATTTAGTATTAATCAAACAAATGTGTTTATAGGGAATATGTAATTCTATTATTCTAAAATATAAGTTATTGTCATTTTCGGTCGTGAATATTTTGTACCCCCAATATATGCAGAACCAAGACTCGGAGACGCAATCCAACCAGACGAAATCCACAGGGAGCCACTCCCGGAAAATGCTTTTCGCTGAAATTCCGGCGCTGTTCTATCTCATTATCTCTGACTGCCATGCCAGTAGGCACAATCCTCTGCTCTTAAAAACTTGCGTTTTTTACCTTCACAGGCAACAATGTTATCCATTGCAGGTACATCTTCGCACGAAATGGGATTCTGCCACCCCTTTATCGCTACGCAAGCGTAGACGGATAAAAAGGCGAAAATAAAATCAGGTGTATGCGTGTCCTATTGAATTGTTTTGGCTTTCTCAAGCCTGCAATTATCTTAACTGAAAATGAATGATTTTTAGAGTACCCATATCCCACTATTTTTAGCGGATATATGCCACATTTTTTGCAAAACAAAAGACCGGACTCTAAATGTTTAAAGTCCGATCTTTTATATACTATCTATATATCCATTCAATCAATGCTGCGAGTTTATCAAATTACAGGCATCAGGTTCTCATAATATGATGAATTATTATTTGAAGTTATGTTATTTGCTCTCTTAACAATGCTCATGCTTGAATTAGAGAGGTTATATTCAACTTTAAAATTCGATATGCCATGCATTCCATACATTTTCTCGTAGTCTTTAAGACGATATATTTTATCCCGGAGATCCTCATATCTCGCATTACTCTCTTGCGAATTTAATAATTCGCACATTTTAGCTGGTAGTCCACTAATTTTACCATTTTCATCAATTCTAATATTATTCCATGTATATTTTCCATTTGTCGAGTTTTCAAGAAATTGGTTTAAATCCCTATAATCATTGATATAGTTAAATTCGCTTGCTGTCATATCTGAAGCCTGCATATAATAATCCCATAACGTATCAGACAAATCATCACCTATTGCATCAGAAATCATCTTTTTCGTTTCTTCTGGAATCTCCCCTGTAATCATAAGTTTTCCTGAAATGTCTAACTCAATTCCCCATTCTTTTCTGCCCACATCTATTTCATTTTTTTCAATCTGCTCCATAATTTGGGGATATAAAACATTATATATTTTTCCTGAAGCTTCCGCTTTTTCATAATCTGTTAAATTTGCAAAGATTTTAAGATAATTCATTTCATCGTTACGGAGTTTTTCGCCAGAAGCCATTTTTCTTAATAATTCCTCTACCGTCTCAGTTCCCGTATACTTTTCATCATCTGGTAATGAATCATATTGTTCTTTGTGCAGTTTTTCTAACTCTTCTAAATATTGTTTTTCAAACTGTCCCTTTACTTTCTCTCTCTCTTGCCGATTATTTGCACCAAACATACCCTCTGCATGTTGTACACTGTTACTATTTGTAGTGCTCTTATTTTCACTTATTTTTATTCTATATGACTCATTGCTCTTTACATCAGCTCCAGCTTCATTTTCAACTCGAATAATATACCTGTCTGTAACACTATCCCAATCAGGTAAAACCACTTCTTTTGAACCCATACCATCAGTCTTTGCAGTACCTATCTGATTTCCATACATATCATATACAATTAAATTGTAATTACATCCTTCGGGTATATTTTCTAATCTTATCGTTATTTGAGAAGAAATCCCCATCCTAGAATAAAATCCTTTCTGTTGATATGAAAAAGAATAGTAATCTACATCTCCATTATGGCTCAATGTACCTTCCAAATAACTATCTTTATTTCCAATGAGTGTATTCAAATCATAACTGCTATGATACTGATCCACCTTATCATCATATTTCGTATGTTGACGGTAGCTATCATTGTTATTTTCTTTTGTCTTTTCTATCAAAACAGTTTCTTCATTTAATTCCTTCATCGGTGACGCAAAAGATTTTCCTGTATTCCCTACATAATAGCGCCTTCCATCTAATAATCCTCCACTAACCAAGTGCGAATATCTTTGCATTGAATTTTCCTCCTAAAAACGGAAGGCATTAAAAAAATCTTTTAATGCCTTCCGTGGCTACTTTTACACTTTTATAAATTCATTACATCTACCCTACAATTATTCCAAAAGGCACTAAATAGTCAAGTGTCATCTGTGTCATTGTTGTGCAACGAGCATTAATGTATGAAATATTGTCTACCCAATGTACAGTAACTTTTGTCGCATAACTTCCATCTATTGAACCAGATGGCGGTGTTGTGTCAACCAAATCACTCCACCAACCACCAGTCTGGGTTAAATGTATTGAATATCCTGCAGTAGGCGGAGTGTAGTAATAATCAATGCTTGATGCATATGTATGATTTGCAAATGGCTTAGACTTATCAATAAATTTTACTCCGGTCAATGCATACTCCGTTGCAGTTCCACTCGGACAAGTTATGGTTAAAGTCTGAGTTGTTACTGTTTGGCTCATTGAATGATTGTCCCATTTAATAGCAACGTAATGTGTCGGATCAGAAAATGATGTAGTTTGTGCTATTGGCAATGGCTGTCCAGAATAGAATCCATAATGACAACCGCTGGTTGTTGTATCATCTGCCGCTTTAAAAACAAAATAATAATTTCCAGTTGTCATCCCCAAACATATGACTTTATTTGAATTGCCTGCTATTGTTTTCTTAGTTGAATAGTAACTGGTAAAATAACTGGTGACACCTGCCTCGTCCGTAGATCTATATATTAAATTCAAGTCATTATCAAAAATAAACACATGTGCATTTGACTCTAACATGAATGTAACATAATTACTTCCTTCAGAAGATACCACATTCTGATAAAAATGACCTTGATCAGCGGCATATGCGGAATCATTCAAATATCCCTCTCTTAATGCGGTATTGTAATCTGCTGGTCCTTTAGGGTTCAATAAAAACCCACCCATTACAAACCCTTCTGAGTTTTTAGGATATGTACTGTACACTTCCCTGTTACTTGACCATGTTTGCCACGAAAAGTCGTAAGCATATGTATTGCGGTTCCACATATACTTATTTGATGTTCTTCTTGTTTCAGCCAACGCACTTACATCCTCATCTCCGGTACTCTCGGTAAACTCATACTGTATTTCATCATCCATGAGATCCGAACTTAAATTTTGCAAATTAGCACCTTCTGCTTCGAAATTCAGTTGATTAATGCCGCCTACTTCTGCTGCATTGGCAGTTACTACTTGACCAAATAGTAATGTCACTGTTAATAAAGTTCCTAACAATCTTTTTACCTTCATTTTTTTACCTCCTAGCTTTTTATTTGGCTTATGGATAATGGTGCATATTATATGATTGTATTCCACTTATAATCTATATAAAATATTTAAGTACAAGCGCATAAGCAGCTCGAACAAGCATCTTATAAAAGATATTCTTGACAAATTATTTATCACACTTTTCATCGTAACTACAAACGCCATTTATACAATCACATTTAAGTTTATCCATGCATTAAGCATATCACGAACATAACTATAATCAAGTACCCTTGCAGAAAGTGACCCTGTATTGCAGAAAATGGCACAAAAAAACTTTTCAGACTTACCTTGCCTGTCCGAAAAGTTTTTCCTATACTCAATTAACATTATCCATCACAAAATTTAACGGATAAAATAGATCCTTGAACCTAAATATCTTTATAATCACTTTCTACCTTCTCGCAACTTCCATTGATAAAACTGCAATAAATTCCTCCGGGCTCGGCAATCGCCCTATTCCGAATAGACTATCCCACTTATATTTTGTTTCCTTGTTCAAGAAACCAACCAAAATAGCCTTCTCCATTTCCTCTCTTATTTCACTTTCACTTTTTCCCTCTCTTTTGGCAATCTTCTTAATTGCATCTTTGGCAGCTCTCTCTTTCATTCGCTTTCTCCTTTCAGGTACTATAACTTCTTATCCATAAGTTTCTATAACTGATATGTTAATTTTAACTAATGTATACTTAATTAGTCAAACATTTTGTGTCTACATATTATGACATTACTCGACAAGGAGGTGCTAAATTGAACCAAAACGGAAGAATTAAAATCAACTTAGGTCAGCTACTTAAAGAGTCTGGTCTGAGTAAAAACAAATTTTGTCAGAAAGCGGAAATACAACGCTCTCAATTAAACGGATATATGAATAATACCATTACTCGACTGGATACAGAAGTGCTTGTGCGGATATGCCAGACGTTAAATTGCTCCATTGCAGATTTATTAGAATACATCCCACCAGATATTCAATAATAACCAATAAAAGACAATCTGAACTCTTTTAATGTTCAGACTGTCTTTTCAACTTTGTTTCACATTTGTAACATTATAACCTTGTCATTCCTTCATATCTATCTTATCTGACTCATTTTTGATAACAATTCTTTTATATAGTATAAATGTTGCATTAAAATACAGTATTAGAAAGAGCAAAAGGCAACTAGCCGCAATTACCACTTTCTTAAATTCAGAAAATAACGAAATAATTTGAAATATTCCGTTTGAATCTTTAACAATAGAACCTGACATCATCGGAAAAACCAATAAATTGATAAGTATGGCTGGAATGACAGGAAGAAAGAAAAATATGAACAACTGATCTTTTAACATCTTTTTTTGCTGCTTTATATCAATACCCAAATAGCTTAAAATCTGATAATTTTTTATTTCACTATGAGCCTCACTCAAAATTTGTATTGAAAGAATTGTGCAAGCAATAGCACAAAGAACAAAAGCCAAATAAAATAGTGGTAAAACTGTATAAACTGCCATAGATGCAGATTTGTTACGTACTCCTGTTTTTGAAATCATGCTAACACTTGAATTGATTTTTTCCATATCTTCTATCTCTGATAAAGATAAACTATTTTTTGTGTTTATTACTAATATATTTGTGAAATAGTCTAAATAAGAAAATGCTTTATCAGGAATAACAATTAGAACACAATCACCATTTCCTTTTGATTCTTGCTGCATAAAAGGTTCACTATAAATTCCTCCAAACTGATATTTTGTATCTCCAATTAACACAAATGGATTTTGTTCTGTATACAATTTAAGAGGAATAATACTTGTTTCCGTGCAATGTACTATATAATTACCATCATTAATGTTCACTGAAGGTAAGTTTAACATATCACGCAAGTTATTATAATCACTTGCACTTATAAATATATCCTCATCACTACTCGAAATATAATAACCAAATTTTCCTTGAACTGCTTTTTTTGCTTGCTGGCAAAAATTATCAGCATGATTAGTACCAAGAATATATTCATAGCTACTATCTAATTCATGACATTCCGTAAGATAAGATAAATACGGAGAAAAATCGGCATTTTCATTATCTGCAAAAAAAGCAACATCAAAGGCAACTGCATCAACACGCCTATCAATCTTATCTAAAATATAAATGCTCCAACTAATGGACAAAAGAGTAAGCACTATCAGCATAGAAGCTCCTGTTATAAGAAATAGCATCGAACCCATCTTTGAAGTTAGCTGCCGATATATAAAAAGATGATTATTATAATATTTCCACCTATCATTTTTCAAATGTGAAAGTAAATATTTATAGATGAACACAAACAAACTATAAATAGCAAAAGCAAGAAATGTAACAGCAAAAACAAGCAAAAAATCAGGCACTTTTGATGCCACAGACCATATGATAATTATACCCCCCATTATACCAAGTATTGCCGACAATATAGTCAACAATATATTATCTTGAACACCAGCCTCTTTTCCAATAATGGAGAGTTTATCTAAATAAAGTAATTCACGCACAGTAAGTCTTTTAATAATTCTTTTTATCCTTACAGAAGTAAAGCATAAAATTATGCCTAAATATAGTATGGTCAAAATAATCGCCTTTATTGAAATCTCTATTGAAAAGATATATGGGACTGCATACATTCTATAAACTAAAGCTTTAATGCCCTGAAAAAAACACAATCCAAAGAAATTTCCAATCACTAAAATAAATCCGTAGATTGAGCGATTTTCATTTATAAATAATTTCGCTATATCTTCATTTTCTATGCCTAATAGCATATAAATCCCAAATTCCCTGCTTCTCCTTTTCAGTATGAATATGGTAATATAATTTACCAATACACTCATAGTAAAAACCACAATAATACTAACCATAACTATCATCAGAGGAAGAATTGATTTTTCCTTTATAATAGTGGAAATTTCATCAGAGAAAATAATCATATTGAACGAGAGTATTAAAGCTACAGTAATGACCATCGTAATAATGTAAATTATATAATCAAGTATTTGTTTCTTTGCATTTCGTTTGGATAATTTTTTTAGCATGACTCACCACCTCCAAATGTGGACACTTCTGATAGAATTGCATGGTAAAAATCAATTTGATTCATCTGCCCTCTATAAAGTTCCTTATTGATCTTTCCATCTTTTAAGAAAAGAACACGGTTACTGTAACTGGCAGAAAAAGGATCATGTGTTACCATTAGGATAGTTGCCTGTTCTTGAACATTTAATTCCATTATTAATGATAACAACTGTTTTGCTGATACGGAATCCAATGCTCCTGTTGGTTCGTCTGCTAAAACTAATTTGGGATTATTTACAAATGCCCTTGCACAAGCACATCGTTGTTTCTGTCCTCCAGATACATTAATTGGAAATTTGTCGGCAATGTCAGAAATTCCAAGCCTTGCCATCAAGTTTTTGACTTTATTTTGTATATCTTTTGCTGGAATGTTTTTAATTGCAAGCGGTAATGCAATGTTTTCTTCAATGCTAAGTGTATCAAGTAAATTGAAGTCCTGAAAAATGAAACCCAGATTCTCTTGTCTAAATTTTGCTAATTGTTCTTGTGGCAGTAACGCTAAATCTTGATTATTCAAATAAATATGTCCTGCACTTACTGAATCAATGGTCGAAATACAGTTTAATAATGTAGTCTTACCAGAACCGGATGGTCCCATGATACTTACAAACTCACTCATTTTTACGTCAAATCGTATTCGATCAAGTGCTTTTTTTAAATTAGGTTTTGAACCAAAATATTTTTCTACATCTAAAACATTTAAGATTGTTTGCATAATTTACCTCCCTTAATCAAACAATAATTTACAAATCAACATACTTACTGGCTGATGAAGCAAATAAATCCAAATAGTTCTACTTCCTATAATGGATATAAATGGAATCCTTTTTTGAGCTATTTGCTGCCACCCATTATGCTCAATGAAAATTTTATTTAAAAAGTATCCGCATAAATACAAAAACATCCACGGCAATATAGGAAAATAATCACTTGATCGAAATCCTGAAAACGGGAAGCCAAACGGTGTCAAAATTTTTATGGAATAAAGTATGTCAGGGATTTGCATTTGAACTAAATCTCTAATCCCAATATATCCATATTGTATTTGCTTACATATAGTGAATAACAAAAAACAAATTCCAACTCCCCATACAGGAGAAATATCTTTAATCATTTTTTGTAATGGAAACATTAATAAAATTGCACATCCAATAAAATTTAATATTCCAAACCATATTGTTTCCGATGGAATAACAATCAATGTAACAAGCGAAATAATCATCCCATATAAATTAAAACGTATCCCACGTCTCAAGTTCCCTTCCATTCCCCACGACCAGACAAAACCTGAAATGAAAATAAATGTCCCGCAAATCATTTGTTGCCATATATGAATTTCTGGCAAACCATACCACAATGGATACTTTCCATAGACAATAAATACATCATACAAAAAATGAAATATTACCATATTAACAATAGCAATCCCTCTAATACCATCAACTAAAAAGTATCGTGTCTTTGTTTTCTGCATAAATGCTGCCTCCTTGATAAACAGTTGTATTATGACTGATTTTAGTATAACTGATTGCCACACTTATAACTGACCTTTGGAAAAATCAAACGTTTACAGGGAAAAATTAAGAAGAAACCTGTCACACCGGGAAAATGTGATAGGTTTCTTCCCTTTCTATCAAAATATCATATTCATTTATTGCATGTAGTACTTGATACAAAAAGAAGCACATTTGCTGTAAAATTTTCATCTGTATGAATTATTTCCAAATTACCATGATATTTTTCAGCAACACGCCGTACATTCTTTAACCCATAACCATGTCCACTAATAGAACCAACAATCGAATTTTCCTTTCTATTTAATGTTTGCTTTTGTATATAATTATTTTGTATATTAATGCAAAGAATGCCTCTGTCATACTTTATTAATATGTGTAATAGCGGTTGAGGTACTTCATGCAGTGCATTCAAAGCATTATCAAGCAGATTGCTCAAAATAACATTGATATCAAATGTAGAAATATCTAGATTTTCTGGAATTAGTATTTTCCAGTCTACATTGATTTTTGCCATTTCTGCTTTTCCAATCATGTAATTTAAGATACTATCTATTCTTTCATTGCCTGATGTAACATATGTTTTACCACTATCCATGAAATCCCCCATATCAGAGAGATATTTTAGGATAGCTTCTTTTTCACCATTAACTACCAGATCCGACAACATTTTAATATGATGTTTCATATCATGTTTTAATGAGTTGATATCATTTTGAGACTGATGAATGACATCAAATTGATGCTCATACATACGAATCTCCTGTTCCAATAATTCTCGTTCGTATTTCTGCTTTGATTTTTTTACCCTTCCTAATAAAAGTTCTAGCATAAAAAGAAGAATACATGAACTTCCCGCACTAATAAAATATTTTCCATTTATAGTAAGCTTAACATTTCCAAATAATGCTCGCATTATCATCCATTCTGTACTACAATATAAAAAAGGTATCAGAAAAGAAATAATTATGCAGTAAAAAGGCTTACCCTTATAAAATATAGAAATACCAAACAAAAATATTATTTCTATAGCAAAAAGAACAGCACTTTGAGTTAAATATTTTGCTGGCAACGAAAATCTTATAAAATTTTCACATACCCACAATATTACAAATGCTATTCTAATCAATTTTCTGTTTATTCTATAATCTTCAAAACAAATATCGCAAAATCGCATGAGAATAAAAGTGTGAACTGCACCAATAGCCAACACAGCCAAATTAGTTATAACCAAAAAATCACCCCTTCCTATATATTTCAGCTAAACATTCTTTCATAACTTTCCGATATTTTTGACTAATTGGCAAAACAGTATCATCTATCATTTGCACAGAATCATAATGATACACTGCAACAAAAGCAGAGTTTACAATAAAGGACTTATGAATCACCCAAAAGCCTTGCCCTTCAACCTGTTGCATTACCTGCTGCATATTTCCATAAAAATCTATTACATCAGTTACTGTATGTATTTCAATCTTTTTTTTATTACAGGCAAAATACCTAATTTCGTCAAAGCTCAATCTATAAATAGATTTGTCTCTGTTGAAATAAAATACTTTTTTCTTTACCTCATTTAAATGAATAAATTTTCGTAGTGTTTCAAAAATTTTATCTTTTGCAATAGGTTTTATGAGAAAGTCCAATGGTCGCACTTGAAACAAACTCATTGCATAAGTTTCTTTAGAAGATATATAAACTATACTAATATTTTCATTACCAAGCTGTTCCCTAATTTGCTTTCCAACTTGAACACCATCCATTTGTAAAAGTTGAATATCAAGAAAAACAAGGTCAAACTGACAATCCTCCCTAATTGAATAATACAAAGTTTCTCCAGAATAAAATACTTCTGTTTCAATCTGAATAGCATAACTTTTTGAAAAAGAGAGAATTATATTCTCTATGTCATTGCAGGTGCCGATTTCATCATCACAAATTGCAACTTTAAACATACTAATTTTAACTGCTCCTTTCCAAAGTTTTTGTCTATTCTACCATATTTAGATTTAAAAACAATATTTCTAAGTAATTTTTTATTTCTTGTTCAGATAGATTTAATAAACGCTCTATGAGTTTTTTTTCTTCATCAATGGATATAATCTTCTCAATTCCCAAAACCTCATCTATACATTCTTTTATAAAATCTTCAGGACGGAAAAAAAAGTCTTTACTATTCATATATTCTTTATATTGAGCTTTAATACTTTCAATACAGCATGAGCCCGATCCAGAACGCAAAATCTCTGGTACTATATTTAAAATATCCGGATTGCTATTTTTCAACACAATTCTGATTTTCAAAATTCTATCTCCTTGATAGAATTTTTTCAGGCTACAAGTAATACCTATAATTCCAAATTTCAGAGATAATTCATCATACAATCTTTTTCTCAGTATATCAAGGAAAAAATCATATCCTGCTCTAATCTCATTTGGAAGCCAATTTTTGAGATCAACATATTTATACATCAACATCTCATAATCTGTATTATGTTTTCCAAAACTAGCAAAACAGTTATCTGATTTATGATTATACTCATGCGGAACGTAGTTATCCTCAATGCAACTTTTTCCAATACATTGCTCAATCATATTCAAATACTTATCTACAGGTAATGATGATACAACACAAACTGCCATATTACTTTTTACATAATTATCCCTAAAAAATTTTTTAATATTTTCTAATGACAAGGATTTTACATTAGATACTTTGCCAACAGGAAGTTTTTCTAATAGTAGATCATCTTCAAACAATATTTTATAAATTTGTGCATCTCTTTGACTAGACTCTTTTATTTCCTTAATTACATCAAGCATTGATTCATCTAAAAATTCTTGTCTAAGGTATACTCCCCCAGTAATGTTTTCTATTATTTGTATAGCTTTTTTGTAGTTACTTACTTCACAATTCAAAATATAAACTGTTTCAAAGTAATTAGTATATCCATGACCATAAAAATACTTATCATTTTCATGCTTATCCCATAACAAATTAATATGTTCTATACAATGTGCAACTCCAGATTGCCCAATTTTTTCCTTCATAGAGCCAGATTTAACTATCAACGCAATTTGAAAATTTGGAATATTAATTTCACGACAACAACAATATAAATTGTTGTTTAACACCTTAGTATACAATTTATCTTTCATATGTCATCCCCATATGCTTCAGCCTGCATATTATATAAAGTAGCATATACACCATTTTGCTCTAAAAGTTCTTGATGTGATCCTTCTTCGATAAGATGATGATTTTCAATAACAAATATTGTGTCAACTAACTTTACGGTTGAAAATCTATGCGATATAAGTATGCAAGTGCTATCTGAAATAAGTGTCTTTAATCTATTATACAACTCATATTCTGTTTTTGCATCTACAGATGCCGTGGGTTCATCCAAAATAAGTATAGGAAAATCCTTCATAAAGGCACGGCTTATTGCTATTTTTTGCCATTGCCCAAGAGAAAGCTGTGTTGAATTAACCCATCCTTTTTTTAGATTTGTATCAAACCCTTGCTTTAATTTTAAAATGAACTCAATTGCCCCACTCTTTTTAGCCGCTTCCTTTATAATATCTATCCGTGAGATACTTTCCACGCATCCAAACCCAATATTGTGTTTTACATCAAACGGATATTGAATAAATTCCTGAAATACTGCTCCTACATTTTTCCAATAATCAATAATAGAATAATTGCAAATATCTATTCCATCTATTGTAATAGAACCTTTCGTTGGTTGATATAACCTAAGTAAAAGTTTTAATAATGTTGTTTTTCCAGCACCATTAATTCCAACAAATGCATAAGATTTTCTATTTTCAATACAAAAACATATATCTTCTAAAACATAATCTTCTGAATCACCATATCGAAAATACACATGTTTAAATTCTATTCTTTCAAATTCCTTGTTAAAAGCCAAACCTGTATTTACATCCTGTATAGGAAGATTTAAAAAGTAATTCAAATCCTTAATGTATAGTCCATTTTCATATAATTTAATAATGGATCTAAATATAGATGAGATACAACTCTGGAAATTATCTATTGCACTAATAAATAATGTCAAGTCTCCAATAGACATACTTTTATAAATAACTTGCATAACAACATATAATTTTATAAGGTATAATATTGCTACTTGAAGCGTTTCAGATAGACTTATATTAACAGCATATTTTCTTCTTACTTCCTTATTTTGGCAGATAAATTTTTCATATAATTTGTCTGCATGTTCCTTTAAGAATTTACCTAATCTATATATTTTAAGTTCTTTTATATTTTCATAATTGACAAGAATATTCTTTATTTCTGCTATTTTTCGCATATCTTCAAGGCGTGAATTAAAAATTTCATACTGTTTACGTGACATCTTAAAACTAACTATTGCTGAAGGCACACTTACAATAATACAAAACAAAATAATCCATCCATTTAAAATAAAAAGAACACTAATAATTCCTGCCAACGTAACACAATTACGAACAAACAGCATTGTCATACTTAGTATATTTATAAGCCGTTGTGTAGATTCCATATTAACTTTTTGAATCATGTCATAATTTTCTTTTTGATCAAAATACTTCAACTCAAGTTTTGCTGTTTTGCTTATTGTACGGGCTGTTACATATTTGTTAACATAATCAACTTCCATTTGTTCAAAATATTCTTCTATGTGTATAATATAATTATTTATTCCTCCCACAACATAATGAAGACAAAGCAAATATACAGGACTCAGAATGTCTTTAGTTGCTATTGCGCCTACTACGCTGTCAATAAAGTATTTCCACACCATCATTTCAAGTGGTAACATCAAGCCGCTTAAAATATTTGCAAGAATCAAGAGCAAAGTATTTATTTTGGAACTACTTACTAAAAGTTTGAATATATCCTTTACCTCTGCAAAAAAAGTTTTTACTTTATTAACCATTATATCATTCTCCTAACAAATTTGTCATAACACCAAAAGAAAAAACACTTTATTTATAGGCACAAATTAGAACAATCCTTTAGTGAAATAAAGTATCTCTGGGAACCCCCAGAGATACTTCATCTTGCCGACATTAACATTTAATTCTGCCGGAATTAGCACCTAATTCTTTGCATTATTGGCATATCTGATCAACTGATCATCATCACCTATGCAAAAGCAGCCACAACCAGAATCGGTGTAGTAGTCATTCATGAACCACCAACTACATGTACAACCGTTTCTTGTTTCATAGTTAGCTTCTGTGCCAAGCTTTGTTGCTTCTCTGCCAACCGGATTGATCAACTTCATAGCATATACCTCCTTTCAATGATATTTATCAATACTCAAAAGAGTTGATAGCTATTCCATCTTTATATCATTCAAAAAAGCCAGACTATCAGGATTCACTTCCAGTGACTCATGATAATGCACAAGTCTACGCTCACAAGTGTTGCGCTCAGAAATACAGCTTATTTCCTTTCTTCTCATGTCTACTCCATCTTCGCTAAAACAGGTAATATAACACAATGAACAAATATTCTTAGCCCAACATTTTGCACATAATGGAGCGACTTTTTCCCCGTAATCTTTTATATACTTTTCATATATATCCTGTTTCGCTATACCATCATTAACATTTCCTATATACGGAGAATTACCTATTCTTTCACACGCCTTAAAATTTCCATCTACAGAACAATAAAGTCGACGCATTCCAGGGATGCAGCATCCATGCATAGGCATAAAATTTAATGGTTCATTTGTTAACCAACGTTTATGAATACGAAGAAAATCATTCTGAATAAAATCGCCAAATTTTCCACTATTCTCTCTCGTTATCTCCATTTGTTTAATCTTATCATAAGCCCATTCACCTACAGGATCTATTGCTTCATCAGGCTGACTGTAAAATTCTTCGTTTGTCATATCCCTAATTTTTTTATAGCCTCCCAAATCTTCATCTTTTAAGCTGTCCGGGCTGACATATGATAATCTACGCACGATGTTCATTGGTAACCATTTTAAAGAACTGAAAAAGCTTTCTATTCTATCCAGTTTTTCTTTATTGTAAGGTGGACATACTACTGTATTAATAGCAATACATGCCTCTGCCCTGTTTCCAAAGGCTGTTACTAACTTTTCCAAACCAATTAACGAATCACCGAAACTCCCATGACCATTCATATTAACTCTAAATTTATTATGTATCTCTTCTGGTCCATCCAAGCTAACCAACAGGCTACAATCATCAAGCGATGCCAAATACTGTGCAATTTCATCAGTTACCAATGTTAAATTTGTTGTCATCGAATAAGTAATGTCCTTACCCGGCATTATCTTGTTTGCATATTCAATACAATCTTTTATAAACTGGAATCTTAATAGCGGCTCCCCACCATAAAAACCAACTGCCAGTTTTTCTTGACTATGTAGCGCTGCAAAGTCTAATGCTTTTTTTGCAGTTTCCCACTCCATATTTTTATTTGAAAAGTTTCTGTTTCTTTCAAATTCTTCATGGTATATACAATATTTGCATCTTAAATTACACTGTTCAGTCACTTCTAAAATGATTTGCCGGATGCCATTTTTAATACCGCTATCAATATCTTTCATATTTGGAAATTCAAAAACTGAAATCCCACGATCCTGAAACATATTTTCATCATTGTATAAAGTCATAACATTTTCCAACGCAATAAGATAGCGAGGCTCAGTAAGCATTTCGAGAACTTTGGGATAATCATTCTTATTAATGAGCATATCTAATAACTCAAATTCATTTTCCTCGCATTCACAAACTTTTCCTGTACCTGTATCATAAAAATACTTCTTTTCTTTTGTCTTAAAACATCTTCCAAAACGTGAATAATCTTTATCTCCACTAATTTTCTCTAAAAAGAGTATTGCACTATTCTTATCCATTTTTTCACTCCTATCTCATCTTTATATGCGCAGAAACCCACCGCCTGACTATCCCTATTAAAACAGAAAGTTTATTTTTCTTTAGTTTAATCTTCTTTTCCCCTTTCCTGTTTTATGTTTATATTGTACACTTTTATTAAAGGTTATTATTTCAGATGTAATAATTCCGAGTTTATACGTCAGATTTCCCATTTCTAAATAAAATCCCAATATTCTATATTTCTTTGCTCATTAAGTATTACAAAAACTTGTCCATTCCTTCAGCTATTTCTTTTAACATATGTAACAAATATTCCTTTTGTCTCTCGCTCCTTCCTCTTAAAATACAATATATCCGTTCTACTCCTGGTATCTTATCCACTTGATCATAGAGAAACAATGATAACAGTACACGGAGCGCATCCAATAGCCTTATAAAGTTCTCTAACGACATTGTTTTTTTCCACTCTCAATCCGTTTTATAGAGTCCAGTGACAGATCTGCCCGTTCCACAAGTTCTGCCTGTGTTAAGTTTTCTTCGGTATAATCTCACGTTATCCGCAATAATATATCTTATATCCTTTATTCATCTATTCTCTATTCTGATTTATTTTTTGAAATGAAGAACCCAATGAAGGATCACGGATACATACCCAGACATAATGCTGCATATTTCGACAGGCATAAAAAAGAATACATTATGTTAGGACGTACCCTTTCATATGTATCCTTCCAATGTGCTTTTTTATTGAATCGGGAAATCTTCTTGTCCCATATGCCGCTAACATAAAAATATACAATATAGCCCTGTCTTAAATTTGCGTATAAAAAACACACGCATGAGAGTTTCAAATATTAAATATCATTCGCGTGTTTTCACATTCTACCGTGTAGATTGTCTACTGTATATTTTTAAGTTCAATACACTGAAAGTGAATTGACTGAACCTCTTTTCCAAAAATACTGCCATATATGTAAGTTCCCTCACACATATGGCAGTATTTTCTTCCGTATGTCGGCTTTCTTATCGGGAAAGTTTTTTCATTCCTGTCGGCTGTTTGGGCTGATGTAGGCAATACATACATCTGCTGTCCGCTGCTGCTTTTGCAGAAGTGAGTGCCACTTTTTCTAAAATTGCTGCTGCAATATTTTTCTTTTTGCTGCCTACCATATAACATACCTCCAATTTCATTTTTAATGTCAGTATACCTTATTTTGCAGGCTTTTCCTTTTCAATGTTGAAATTCCGACACAACATGTAATTTTTCCCCTGCAATTATGCCATACCGATATTTAAGTTGTATTTTTTTCAATTTTACCGCTATATGAATATTCTAATACATATACTGGTTGTTAGCATATTTTGGATATTCGTGTAAAAATATTACCTGAAAGGAAGTTGTACATATGGCAAATAATCGTATTCGTGAACTAAGGAAGAGTTTAGGCTTATCGCAAGAAGCTCTTGCCAAGAAAATCGGAACTACACAACAAGCGGTAAGCAGAATGGAAAATAACGCTTATGATATTCCTTCTGATATACTCATAAAAATATCAGATGAATATAACGTTACTACCGACTATATACTTGGAATTTCTGATGTAAAACGTGATTATAACGGACAGTACCGCATGAATCAGGAAATGGATAGATGCTATGATATTGTCCGCCGTTATCAGAAGTTATCCGAAATTAACCAAAAGACACTCCGCTGCATACTTGAGCGTTTAGAGCAGGCGCAAGAGGAGAGCGAGGAAGCATCTGCAAAGGAAGTGGATAAAAATGCTGAGAATAGCAATATGTGATGATGATTCCAATTTTACCGGGGAAATTGAAACTCTGGTATTTCAGGAAAGCAGGAAGTTAGGCATTCGTGTGGAAACCGAAGTATTCTCTGACGGCAAAACCCTTCTGAAAAGCATTCAGAACGGCGAACATTACCAACTTATATTTATTGACATTGAAATGGAGCAGGTAGACGGAATAACGGCGGCACGGCGCATCCGTGAAATAGACCGGACTGTACTGTTGATTTATGTATCGGGCTATGATAAATATTTAAAGGAACTGTTTGAAGTGGAGCCATTCCGCTTTCTTTCAAAACCTTTAAACCATGTCCAGTTCGCCCGCTATTTTAAAGAATCCTGTAAACGCATAAACGAGACGGAAGTATTCTATCAGTTTACATTCAACAAGGAAATTCAGAAAGTACCCGTAAAAGACATCGTTTATTTTGAAAGCAGTAACAGAATCGTTTATATCCATCTTAAAGACGGCTCTAATGAACATTTTTATGGAAAGCTCAATAATGTCGAAAAGGAACTGGAAGCAAGCAGGCAATATTTTCTGCGTATACACCAGTCCTTTTTAGTGAATTACGACTATGTTAAGAAAATGAACTTTTTCAATATTACTATCAGTTTCATAGGAAAGGAAATGGAATTGAAAATCAGCGAAGATCGGCAAAAGGAAGTACGCCAGCAGCTTTGTAAGATCGCAGGAGGAAAGGCGGTCATAGAAGAATGACTGAATATTTGACGATGATACCCGAACTACTCCTGTCACTGCTCCATCTTCTCATTATACGAAAATATATGAAAGTTTTTTGGGGACCAGAGAACAGGAATTTAAAAGGTTACATAGAGTGGGGCATATATTATGTCTTTCTGTTCATAAACAATATCAGTTCCATGTTCCCACCACATCTGCTATTGTTTGGGAATGTCCTGCTAATATTTATGATCAGCTCAGCTACCCGCAAGAGAAGTGTCATGCAGCGTTGTATATTTTCTATATTGATATGCACTGTATGGATGTTAGTGGAAGTCATTGTTCTGATGATACTAATATCTGTAGGTTTTGATTCCAGAACGCTTCAGGATGCCGGAAGTTTCATATCTAAAATATGTATGCTGCTGTTATCAGTTATCATAAGCCACTGTATTAAGGATAACCACTATTCCGAAATTCCCCTGCTTTACTTTTTGAGCATTTTGCTGATACCAGTCAGCAGTATTTATGTGATGCACCATATATTTCTTATTGCGGCTGTTCATAGCGAGTATATGATTTTTTCTGCCACAGCGAGTTTTCTGCTGCTTGTTGTAAACTATGTTATCTTTGAAGTCTACGACTGGATCAGCCGGAACGCTGAACTGCGTGAACAAAACCGTTTGTATGCACAGCAACTGGAGCTTTGCAGCCAACAGGCGGAAGAACGTGAGAGCCTTTATCTTGAAATCCGCAGAATACGGCATGATTTAAAAAATCATCTTTCCGGGCTTCTTGGAATGGTTCAGACAGGGCAGACCAGCGAGGCAGAGAAATACATAATGCAAATGTTAGATGTCGGCGTTGGAGATCGTCCAGAGGAAGTTTCCCGCAGCGGTAATATAGTTGTAGATTCCGTAATTAATCACGCATACGCTGTAGCACAAAAGGATAATGTACAGTTTAATGTCAACGTTCTTGTACCTGCATCTCTTCCATTTGAAAGCGGGCATTTAGCCATAGTTTTAGGAAACTTACTGGAAAACGCACTGGAAGCCTGCCGGGATATTTCAGACGGGAAAGGATTTATATGCCTTGATATTTCTTATGTCAAAGACATCTTTCAACTATGTATAAAAAATAACTATCAGGCAAAGCGGAAAAAAGATAATATTGGGCATTATCTAACTACAAAAGGCGATACGATATATCATGGTCTTGGACTTTCATCCATAAACCATGCTGTTGTAAATTATCATGGTCAAATGGATATAACGGACAATGACAATATATTTCAGGTCATTGTCGTCATGTATGGTTCATATTCAGAGAAAGCCGGATAACATATGGATTGATTTCAAATTCTAAAAAAGGAGCCGTCATGGAACATTTAGCAAAAAAATTAACAGATTATATATATGAAAAAGAAATTATTACCGAAGAATTGATTGAGATCTACCAGTACGGTTTCCTATGCTTTTTGGAGCTGTCTGCGAGTACCCTATGCAGCATTATAATAGCCTTATTTCTTGGTATGCTGCCTGAATGCCTCTTCTTTTTCCTGCTTTTTATCCCCATGCGGTCATTTGGCGGCGGCTTGCATATGAAAACATATTTTGCCTGTTTTATTGGTTCCGGTCTGATACTTTTCTCTACCTTGTTGGCAGTAAAATATATAACAATACCTGTCTTTGTCGCTTTTGGATTGTACATATTTACTGCCATACTCATTCTGATCATCGGACCGGTTGACCATCCGAACAGGGAAGTAGATGCCCAGGACAATCTTACTTTCATTAAAAGAACCCATTTTACGATACTTATCAGCTTGTTACTGGCATTATTTTTCGTTCTTACCAGAAATACAAGGTATATGTTTCTTCAGGCAATCGTATTTACCTTTATATTTATTACTTCCCTTATCGGACGCCTAATCTACAAGCAGCCCTAACTTTACTTTCTCAAGATGTTCTGAATTTTGTTCTGCCAGTCCGAAATATTCTGCCTGTATTGCTCCTGCAGGTTGTCCGGCAAATCGCTGTCGAGTTTGCGGATATCGTCATAATCTTTCCGTGGCAGTAATTCCTTGTGTTCATAGAACCATTGCCAGCGCCAGTTACGCAGTAAACTTTCTGCCATACTCTCCGGGGAAGAAAAAATTTCGTCCACTATCATTGATGCGTTCTGCTCTTCTTTGCTTAATAAGCCGATCAGGGATACATACCCTACCTGATAGATATACGCAATATGGTAATCCTTTGATTTTTCAAGAACTTCTGAAAACATACTTATCAATTCCCTATATTTATCCATTTGAAATCTCCTCAATTCTGTATTATATTAAGCTCTATTTTGCGTGGATAAAATATCAAATTCCAATGGAACTTATACTGACAGTTTAACCACTATATAAGCCCATATGCATCAAATGCCATTTGTACATATTAATGATAACAAAAAAGTATTTGAATAACATTATCCTTGCAGAAAATGGTTCTCCATTGCAGAAAACGGACAATTCAGCTAACCCATTCCCTAACTTTTTCAACAATCTTCTGTTTCCACTCAAAATGAATGTAATGCCCTCCATCTAGTCGCAGCACTTCACTCTTATCCGTTTCTGTAATGACTTCTCTATGTAACGGTTCCCATGATTCCAACAGCTCACAGTTATCGCCCGAAACAAATTGCAATACTGGAACACTTTTAGGAAATTTCATATCCCTCACACACTCCAGATTATCTTCCATATGCCCTAATTCATTCATAATATCTTTGCTGTATGCAAAATCCATAGACAAAATGCGGAATACTTCTAATTCCCTATCCGAATATGAATAAGAAGTGTCTGCATAAACTGCCTTTTCCGGATGTCCTACAGAGCATAACCGGGTAATCCCAAATATATTTGCAGCTTTCTGGAAATACGCCGAGAGCCTGTTTAATGTTACCATGCTGATCGGGAGCGGTTCTTCATCGGACTGCTTGG
>CAJUKA010000070.1 GCA_910586585.1 uncultured Lachnospiraceae bacterium | reverse complement strand
GCGTCTGCTAGTCTCCCCAGCTCTGCTGGGGGATTTATATCTGTTTCATTAAAATGAAAAAAAGAGAAAATTTTGCAAAGAAACTTATCGTGGGGGCAATGGCGGCGGCAATGGCATTCGGCGCCGTGGAAGGCGCAGGGATGGTTACCAGTCCCGCGCGTGCGGATCAGGAGGACGCCGGCAGCTTCGACCCGGTGTACTACGCGGCGCTGTATCCGGACGTGGCGGCGGTCGTAGGGACGAGTCCCGAGGCGCTGTACAGCCATTATGTAATGTTCGGCCAGAAGGAGGGCAGGATTCCGTATGAGGGTGCTGCCGGGGGCGAGTCAGTGGATGGGACTGGTGCTGCATCAGAAAACACCGGGACGGAGACAGCACCCACAGACAATATCGGGAACGGACCGTTTTATCTGCTGGACGGACAGGAAGTGGACAGGGCGACGTTCCTTCTTAAAAAACAGGAACTGCAGCAGCAGTTTGACTCCGCAGGATACGTCCATGTGGGATGGACCGAGCAGCAGGTGAAGGAACGGCTGATCTCCGTAAGGGAGAAATACCCCGATGGTATGAAGGTTGGAGACTGTAGCGCAGGCGCAGCCAAGATACAAAGGGAACTGTATGGTGACCCGTATGTCTTCTGCGTGGGATCGAACGGCGACGGGGAATGGATTCATGTGGACGGCTTTGTCCCGCAGATCGTGACCGGGACGCACAACGCCCCCTTGAAGGAATTCGTAAGGGTGGGCGACGAAGTCTGTACACGAGGAACAAGAGTTGGTCATGTCTTTTTTGTTACCGCCCGTGACGATTCCGGCATCACGGTCGTCGAGTCGAACTTCGGACCTAACCATACAATGCACTGGGGCAGGCGGATATCATGGGAAGCACTTGAAAACGGTGGCAGTGATCAGTGGACCGTAATCCACCGGTTTATGTATTAACCAGAACTGGGATATACGGAGCATCTTCCCAGTTTCGGCAGTGACATCTGGATACGCGGAATGTTTCCATGGCTGGATTGGCCGACAGAAAAAGACAGATGGTTTTATTCCATCTGTCTTTTTAGATGTCTGTATGGGGGCTTCTGGATACGTCTCCGGCATTTCTGTGGATACCTTCCGACCAAAAAAACTATCCTGAAATATTATTTTTCGGATATAGGGCTTAGAAACGCCAGACTGAATTTCAGGCAGCAGGA
Source organism: uncultured Lachnospiraceae bacterium (assembly GCA_910586585.1). Classification (GTDB taxonomy): domain Bacteria; phylum Bacillota; class Clostridia; order Lachnospirales; family Lachnospiraceae; genus COE1. The sequence continues at coordinate 20,621 of CAJUKA010000070.1, read as the reverse complement.
GCCTGCGCACATCATGGAAAATATTGTATATAATGAGCAGCTTATCCGGGGTTATAATGTGGATGTCGGTATCGTAGAGGTGTATGCAAAAAATAATGAAGGAAAAACAACCCGTAAGCAATTAGAGGTTGACTTTGTAGTAAACCAGGGCAGTCAGAGATATTATATTCAGGCAGCGTATGATATGACTTCTGAGGAAAAGCGGACACAGGAGTTTAACTCATTTAGGAAGATTCCGGATTCATTTAAGAAAATTGTTATCGTTAATGGAACAAAAAAAACCGTGGAGAAATGAAGAAGGATTTGTAATTATGGGTATGAAGTATTTTCTATTAAATGCGGATAGTCTGGAATTTTAACACACTTATGCCGGTGGCAGGAAGACGGATAGAAAAATCCGTTTCTTGTACGGGTAGTTCACTACAAAGACATCCATCGGGACACAGGAAACCCATACTTTCAGTTTGCATGCGTGCGTAGACGGCACGCAGGGAGGGGCAGACAGGATCAGGGGGCATACGCTGGTTTTCATAAACGTTCTGACACCTTCCTTGTCTACCAGTGTCCGACCGCGGGGATTGACACGGACGCCATTTTGGAAGATGGAGGGAAAGAGGTAAGCCAGATACAGGCGGCACTGGATGACACTGCCGGGATGATCTGCCTGTCGCACCCGGACACGTCAATTTTGCCAGCGAATACGAAGCGGAAGGGAGACCTGAATGAATCAATCATATATACAGGAGCCTGGTAATGGGTTATATGATTACCAAGCAATAAGTTTTATGTAATACCGTATGGGTATTATTTTTTTGCCGAAAAAATGTATGTCGCCGGATTATCGCGCAATATTGACAAAAATCATCATAATGCGATAAAATACTTATTGGGATAAACTGTTTTTCTCCAAAACGGTGCGGCAGAAGGAGATGTTATTATTTATGCAGGCCGGCGGAATGCATCTGTCCTGCCAGCCCGCTGTGGATGTAACAAAAAATATTTAAAAGGTATTGCCATATTAATAACGGTAATATAAAACGAAAAAGGAGGACTTTAAAATGAAGAAAAGAGAAATTTTTGCAAAGAAGATTATTGTGGCAACAATGGTGGCGACAATGGCATTCAGTATCGCGGAAGGCGCAAAGATCGTGACTGGTCCCGCGCGTGCGGATCAGGAGGACGCCGGCAGCTTCGACCCGGTGTACTACGCGGCGCTGTATCCAGACGTGGCGGCGGCCGTAGGGACGAGTCCCGAGGCGCTGTACAACCACTAAACTTCGGACAGAAGGAGGGCAGGATTCCGTATGCAGGCGCGTCCAGAGGGGAAGCGGTGAACGGTACTGCGGACCAGACATTAACCACGGATACTGCGCTGCAGACACCCGTGCAGACCACAGTGGACATCGGCAACGGACCGTTCTGGCTTTTCTCGAACGGCGAGGAGGTTGACAAGGCAGCATTCCTGCAGGAGAAGCAGAGACTGCAGCAGCAGTTCGATGCGGGAGGGTATGTCCATATCGGCTGGACGGAGGAGCAGGTACAGGCGAGGCTTCTCTCGCTCAAAGAGCAGTACCCCGAAGGCACGGTGGTTGGAATTTGTAGTGCTGGGGCAGGTAAAATACTGAGCGGATTATATGGAAACCCTTCTTCCTTCCGTGTAGGATGGGTTGCACAGGGGGAGGACGACGTGTTAATGACCGTGGATGGATGCGTTCCCAGAAGATCGATATGCGACCGCAGTACCATGAAAAGTTCCATAAGGGTAGGAGATATGGTATCCATCAAGAACTCCGAGGGACTCGGACACGATATGGTTGTTCTTTCACGCAGTGATGACGGCATCACTGTGGTGGAATCAAACTGGGGAGGCGATAAAAAGATGCACTGGGGAGATTTTATCAGCTGGGAGAAACTGGCTACGTCCCTTGTCTATGTATGGCACTACGAGTATTGATGCACTGGGACGGCGACGTTACTGCCGGAATCATGTTACGGGACGGGGGACAGCAGGAATGCTGTTTTCCGTCTTTTTGTATTTATTTTTCCACATCATTTTTTATCTTTTGCGTGGTCCGTGTCCAGCGGGACAGGGCATAAACTGCTGTCCATGAGGTCAAAAAAAACTGTCTGACAAGCGTTATGCCCGCAACAAACAATTTTTTTCAAATCTAAAGCTTATCACATCCTCTTCCCGTGGCGTGCTTCAAATTCACATGCCGCGTTTTTCATATCGCATCCGGATTTCCACAGCTCCATGTAGCAGCCCTTCATGTTACGGTCAAACTTTTATTTAATGTAAACCATTTTTTAAATACATTTCATGTTAATACCAAATCCTGCTGCCGTCCTGAGTCCGTGACAGGATACCTGATTTAAATATAATGGTAAATGAGGAAGGCAGACTGGATCAGGTCGATAACGATGGTTCCATATGGGCATTTACACCAGGGGATGGAGTTGAAATCGAACTGGTTCCTGATGACGGTTATGAAGTTTATATCGCGGATGTCACTAAAGCTGGGGAGAAACATCTGGTTTACAGATATGGTGACGACGGAGAGTCCCTGCACATATCGGATGCAGGGCAGGACGAATTATTTTTCGAGGTACTGGATCTGGCGGACACGGCAAACGAGGGAAAAGTACCCGATGGTACAATTTTCGTCTGCTACGAAAAGATTTACATAGAGCAGGGAGAGGAAGGCAGCGGGAAATGGGTACTCGTCGCGGACCATGAAGACTTCTGGGACGAGAGCCAGCGGATCTATATGCCCTATATCGACACGACGGCGCTTGACCAGAAAACGGAAGAACACATATCTTATGCCGAGAAGGACATGAAGATATATGACACGGTGCATTACGAGGCAGTCCGTCCGGAATACACATACAAATTAGTGTCGGAACTCCGCGATACTGCGACAGGCGAGATTGTCGTGGACAATGCCGGGAAGAAACAGGTAATCACGACCTATTTTAAAGCTGATTTTGACTTACAGGACAACCAGTACCTCACATATGGCGACGTCATCCCGGAGAACCATGAGGGCAGCGGGATGACGTTTGACGTCGATGCGGAAATCTTCGCTGGCAGGACACTGGTGGTGTACGAGCGGATGTACCTCGAAAATGGCTACGGCGTGGGAAGGCATCTTGTGGCGGAGCATCAGGTTCTTCTGGACGAGGACCAGACCATCCGTGTGCCGAAGGTATGGACGAGTGCGATTGACAGCGACACATTCACGAAGACGCCGTTTGCAGACGGCCTGACGACGATTATAGATACCTTTTCATATGAAAACCTGATACCGGGTTTTACATATGAATTGAAGGGTTATATATTTTACACATATTTCGCAAAATAAATGTTTTAATGTTCCTGTATCTTCCACAATGCCATTGGATGATTACTGATGCGTCTGATGATCTGTTCATCATCATAAAGCAGTTCCGGGCAATATTCCTTATCCCTGAATTTTCTCAAAAAATCCTGTTCATCCGCTGTAAGAACCATTAACCCCGACAAAAATTCCTTTACACGGTTCTTTATTTTTTCCAGTTCTATAAATTCTCCCTTTTGAATGACAGGAAGGAGATCCGTCCTTATTTTTCGGATGCTGATCCGATCGATTACATTCACATCATATCTTTCTGGATTATCTTCCTGTGATATGGCCGTATAAAACACCACAGATTTTCTCAGCATCTCGTATTCGTCTTTAGAAAACAGCCCCGTATCGATCATGTTATATGTATCATAGAGATCCCTCGCTGCTGCCCGGCTGAGTAGCGCATTGATTTTCGCCGCAAAAAGTTCAACAGGCGAAAGCACGGTGATCAAATGTTCCATATGGATCGCATCCGATAGAACAGGCTTGTCTTCCAGCTCAAACAAATGGCTCCTCAGCGAATAATTTATTTCTACTTTGATATTATCCCTCATTCCTCCCAGATTTATATAAGTGAACACAAAAGAATCCAGGCTATGGCGGATCCTGCTTTGGGGATTCAGGCTATATCCCTGCGTCTGCATAAATTTTTTCAGGTCCTCTGAAATTTTCTGCCTTTGCCCCAGCATCTCCTCCCGGTTTCCTTCTGAACAATAATCCAGATCAATATCAACCGACAGCCTGGGAAGATGGAAGACTGTCAGGTTGATGGCGGTTCCCCCTTTCAATGCAAGGCAGCCTTTCATAATGGGATTACTGTTGATATAATCCAGGACTTCACTTAAACGTACTACTTTTTCCAGGGTATCCCGGATGAAATTCTGCTTATTCGCAATTTCTGACAATTCTGACTTTGTATAATTAAACAAGCGGTTCTCCTCCTTCATTCATCAGCTGCATGATATCTTCCGGTATACATAAATTCCATTCTTTTGAAAATATACTCTTTTCTTCTTTCAGATCGTGGTAGAGATAGCGGGAACTGTTCCCTATGTTCTTTTTACAGTAATCAAAAAATCCATCTGACAATTTCAGCTGCGGGTAAAAAGATAAAAGGTATCCTGCCTTCTGCGCCAGGAACTGGTTATGGTACTTTCCAAGATAGGTGGTCAGTCTGTCTTCATCTAGTACGGTGATCATCTCCAGACAGCGCAAAAGCTCTTCCAGCCCCCCGACCTTATCAAAATCCTTTATATTATCAAGCACAGTCCTCTCCATGTCTGTTACCCGTATCGTTTTTTGAAGTGATATTCCAAAATCCCTTTTGGTCTTCATACAATGATACCACCGCCCGCCAAACTCAAATTCCCGGAAATCCCGCCCCGTGGAAACATATATATCGGAGAAAACCTGGTTTGCAAGCCCGTAAAATTCAAAAGCGGAATGATGGGAAATATAACTGTTTTCTGTTATGGATGATGCAATCTCAAAAGGAGCCGCGACAGCTTCTTTCGTTTCCAGGCTTATCGTGGCATAATAATTACGGCGTACTGACTGCAACAGCCCCTTTTTCTTTAGAGTGTATAGTATATTCTTTGCCTTGCGCTCATCCCCAAATACTTTTGCTGCGTCATCAAATGAAAAACATTTTAACTGCAGCAATTTTTCATAGTATTCAAGCAGCATAAACTCCTCCTTTTCTTTAATAATACAGCAATAATCATCCTATTTCAAGATTAACGTCATAAAAATAAAGTATTGTTTTATGATACCTGGTTTTTCTTATTTTTCCACAATAAACCTGCTGTATTCAATTCCCCAGATCTGCCTGTTTTTTGGGGGTAAGTAAAAATTGGTACAGCATCAGTACAGCATTGGCACGGTTCCGCTCTTTCCCCGTAAAGGCATCCATGCTATACCTGGTACAACAGAAAAGCGGTGGTCTTACGTTGCCAAAGGCAATTCCAACATTATTTCCAAAATAGCCGGCAGGAACCTGGCATCCATAATGAAAAGCGAGAATGGTGATGAGGGCTGTTTCAATACGGTGGTGTTCATCTTCATAGCGGTGCTTCTGCTGGCATTTATCCTGGACCTGTTCAGCATCATCTCCACCAAACAGGAGCTGGATTATTGTGCAGACCAGATAGTGAAGCAGATCCAGCTCTCCGAAGGCGTCAATGGGAAAATAGAACAACTGTTTAATTCCCTCTGCTCCCAGATTGAAGGGGCAGAAAACATTTCCTACTCCATTGACGCTTCCCACAAGTCAGCCACTCCGTCCGGCATGAGCCGGATCATCCAGCTGGGAACCCCCTTCTACATTGATATATGTCAGCGATGTCGAGGTGTATCTGGCGGATAAACTTGTACTGGAATACAAACAGCAGTACGACTGGCATGAATCTTTTTACATACCGGAAATAACGACAAGGCTTTGGGATGACAAGACGGGTGTTGACGTAACCTACGCGGAGGAAACCGTGACGGTGCATGATACCATAACCTATCGGAAGCTTATGCCGAGGACGAGGTATAAAGTCGAATCCCGTCTCGTGGACATGGAAACGGGTGAGACCTTACTGGATGTGAACGGCAGCCCGGTGGTAAGGGAGACCATAAAAAACGTCACACTTGCGGACGGCGAAATTACCGTGGATTTTGAATTTCCTGCCGTTATCCGTGATGACAAAGGGGATATTGTAAAATCCCTTGCAGGTACAATTTTCGTCTGCTACGAAAAGATTTACATAGAGCAGGGAGAGGAAGGCAGCGGGAAATGGGTACTCGTCGCGGACCATGAAGACTTCTGGGACGAGAGCCAGCGGATCTATATGCCCTATATCGACACGACGGCGCTTGACCAGAAAACGGAAGAACACATATCTTATGCCGAGAAGGACATGAAGATATATGACACGGTGCATTACGAGGCAGTCCGTCCGGAATACACATACAAATTAGTGTCGGAACTCCGCGATACTGCGACAGGCGAGATTGTCGTGGACAATGCCGGGAAGAAACAGGTAATCACGACCTATTTTAAAGCTGATTTTGACTTACAGGACAACCAGTACCTCACATATGGCGACGTCATCCCGGAGAACCATGAGGGCAGCGGGATGACGTTTGACGTCGATGCGGAAATCTTCGCTGGCAGGACACTGGTGGTGTACGAGCGGATGTACCTCGAAAATGGCTACGGCGCAGGAAGCATCTTGTGGCGGAGCATCAGGTCCTTCTGGACGAGGACCAGACCATCCATGTGCCGAAGGTGTGGACGAGTGCGATTGACAGCGACACATTCACGAAGACGTCGTTTGCAGACGGCTCCACGACGATTATAGACACATTCAGCTATGAGAACCTAATACCGGGCTTTACCTATGAGCTGAAAGGCTATGTGCTCGACAAAAACCAGAGCATCACGACCGGTACGAATGTGACCGTTTTGGGCACGGATGGAAGGCTCGCACAGAACTCCGTCGTGTTCACACCGGAATCATCTGCAGGGCGGCAAGGCTTTCGTTTGAGGTGGATACGAGGAAGTTCGGCACGGAAGATTACAACGGCATGACATTCGTGGTATACGGGGAGCTGTATGTGATACAGCGGTATGACGGCGACGATGCACGGTCGATCGTTGCATCACATACGGATATTGCCGACCTGAACCAGATCATATATGTGCCGAGGATTACGACGGAACTGAACGATAAAAAGACGGGAACGAAAATCGCGGATGCGGACGGGGTTATGGTTTGCTGATGGCAGCAGGAATATGATGTGTATTACATGATTATTTTTGATCCAGGTGTTACTTTTCTACCATTTAATTTAAAGGCATATCGGATAAGGTGGACTTATCTGGTATGCCTTGTTGTTTACGAACTATAAGTAATAATTTGATGTTTTGTGAACTATAGGCATTTTGGTATAAATCACCCTGCCCTTGCAGTAAGGATACCAGAACAGCAGATAAGAATAAGTTTTGTCAAAAAACAGTAATGGAAACGATTGCCATTACCGTTTTTCAGGTGTCAGTGAATGTATGCATATTCCAGGGCTGCCTGCATTACAAGGGAGTGCTGGAGCCATATCTTCGGATACTGTTCAAAGGTAAACGGACATTCCGCATTTCCTGTCTCAAAAGTGATGGAACATACGGGATTATCACCGCTGTAGATCCAGTCCAGATAGCTTCCCGAGGCAGTCCCGCTCCCCATTCTTTTATAGGGCACCAGCGACAGCATATAGCTGGAAAACTCTGTATTTATCCCTGTATACAGGCTTTCCCTGGTGTCCCAGTATGCCACTTCCCCCATGGAATGGTAGTTTATAATAACAGACGGACGGCACAGCAGGGTGACGGCTCCGAGCGACAGGGTTTCCGGCTCGGTAAAGGGGGCTGCTCCCGGATATCCCGCATAGGAGGGAAGCAGGGTCTTTGCATCAGAGCCAAATCCCGTGATGAAGTTTTTGTTGAGATCCGTCCCGTGGGCATTGGCCTTCCACCGTGCAAGATAGCCTGCATAGGAGCTTTTTGTCCGTCCGGAAGCTGTATCGTATGCATAGCAGGCCTGCAGTACCTGTACCAGCTCCGGTGAACGGAGGCCGCCTTCACCAAACTGGCTGACTGCGATGCCGTCAGGGTTGACCATGGGCACAATGTGGACTGCCACACCGTCAAGCAGCTCCCGGTAACTACGCCCATGGAAACTGCCGCATTCATAGCATTCAAGCATCTGTTCCAATTGTTCCATGACCAGGTACGGATTGATGTATTCGCGGGCATGGATACCTGCATGGATCAGTATGCTTTTAGGAGCGGAACTGTTTCCAAGGATAAGCTCGTAGAGATTCCTGCCGTCAGCGGACTGGCCGGTTACACCGGCATGGAACAGCCCGGGATACCGTGCCTGCATCTGTGCAATATCTTCCTGCATTTCCTCGTAAGTATAAATGTCACAGTCATAGACAATGGCATCAGGCCGTTTCAGGTATCTCATGTCCGCATAGCCTTCCAGTCCTGTGTCGCATATCCGTATTTTAGCGATGGAATCCGCCGGACCAGACAGGAGCTGTACATAAGTGCCGTCGGGGAGCACGACCATTGGCTCTCCTGCCAGAGACGGATCTGCATAGATACCAAGCCCTGTACCTGAGAAGCGGACATAGTAAACAGGGGGCTGGGAGGTTCCGGATGCAGAAGTGTTTATGGTAAAAAAACCGGAACCGGATAATAAAAATAATAAGGAAAGGATTAAAATGGTGTGTTTTAAAGGTTTCATTGCGGATTCTCTTTCTATGTGCAAAAATTACAATATTTTGAACCGGTATTTTACTGTCCGCAGTCAGCGAGTGGATGCCAGTATGCATAAGCCTCCGAAGTGCAGGTATAGGCATAAGGGTCTACCACCCATGTTGTCCCGTCCAGGTCAGCCCTGCACCACTGGTGGCACCATTGGTTCTCATGGACATGCTCGTAATTGATGCCAAGCATGTTAAGGCATAGCCCGGTTGTCCTGGTGGAGCCGGCACAGGATGCCACATGGTTTACAAGATAGCCGTATGCATCATTATAGTGGGGGTAGCTTGTGGAATATGCGACCTGCCCGCTGTCAACCATATTCCTGAGGGCAGTCATGATTCCCATTGCCTGTTCTTCCCTGCTTAATCCGACAAGCGGCTGCACGATTTTGAGTGCCTCATTGTAAGCCGTTTGGAATTCTGCATCTGTCATTTTCTTTTTCAGGCTGGTGTCATTCTGCAGTTTGTCGATTGTTACGATACCATTAACTGTGTCATCTGTTACTGCGGAAGTTTCTGCTGCCACTGCTGTCGTATCTGCAATCCCATCAACGGCTTCACCGCCTGCTGCCCCGGCATATGGCATCCGTCCCTCTTTCTGTCCGAAAGTAATGTAATGGTTGTACAGGGCTTCTGCATCTGTTCCGAATGCCGCTGCCACATCTGCATACACGGCGGCATAAAATACAGGATCAAATTTTTCGGCCGCCCTGACCTGTACAGGGCTTTGCATGGTCACTGTTATGATTGCAGCCGCGGCAATTCCCATAAATCTCCTCAATATCTGTTTCTTCATCGATAATGCCTCCTCTTTCTTATTTCCCTTTAGTGCACTTTTCAAATTCCTCACTATTTCAGTGAAGAAATTTATTCTGCAAGTTAATTTTATACCGCATTGTGGAATATTGTCAACAGCTTAAAGTATGATTAGTTTTTTGTTAAAATCATTTCTGCCTAACGGCAGCAGGAGTATGACGCAGCTCCGATGGTTATGGCCGGTTTTATCCGGGCGGGGAAGAACAGACTGATTTGTTGTGTTGACAAATATAAACATAACAATATATAGTATTAATAAATATAAAGAAAACGGAGGTATACGGAAATGTCTGGGCCGGAACTAAATGTACAATTGGGAGAAGTAGGTAAAAGGATTATGGAGCAGAGGAAAAGGATGGGACTGACACAAAAGGAACTCGCGGAAAAAATCGGGCATACAACGCAGTATGTTTCCTATATGGAAACAGGAAAAAGAACAATAAATTGGGAAAATATTGTAAGGATGGCTTCAGTGTTCGGAGTGAGCGTGGATTATATTCTTACGGGTAATGTGGTTGATAAGGACAGATTACTGCTTGCGGAAAAACTGGAAAAGCTTACAGCAACGGAAATGCGGATGGTTGAAGGCATTATTGATGAATGCATTGCCCTGAATCATCAGAACAAATAAGAATCGATAGGAATATTCCATACATATAGCAAACTATCTGCGCATATAATCAGAACTCCTGTTTTCAATATTAATACATGTTCCTGTAGGTTTCAAGGAAAATATTCGTGTAATGTTGACAAAAGTTAACAGTATGATATACTCTATTCGTCCAATAAAATAAAAATACGACGGAGGAAAAAAGAGAATGAAAAAGAAACTGACAAAAATAATCGCCATGTGCGCCCTTGCGGGACTGATGGCATGTGTGATGACCGGATGCGGAAAGACGGAGATTGATGTCATGGACGGGCTTACACTGGAATTTAACGGTGTGGACGGACAGGGGACGGCGCGTATTGCGGACGAATATTTCTGGGAGGATGCAGCCTTTGAGGCCGCGGGCATCGATGGGGATTCGGAGGACCTGTCGCTGCTGGGCAGGGTGATGACGATAGAAGAGGCAGTATCCTACAAGATATCCCCTCGGGAAAACCTGTCCAACGGGGACGAGGTGACCGTGACATCTGTCGTGGACAATGAATCTGTCGAGGATTATAAGATAAAGTTTGCGGCAGGTGAGAAAAAGTATACGGTCGAAGGACTTAAGGAGATTGAGCAGGCGGATCTGTTTGAAAATGTGGAGGTGGAGTTTACGGGAATCGCCCCTGATGTAAAAGCCTCTGTCAGATATGGAAACAGCGCCCCGGTGTTTGTGACCTATCTGCTTGATAAGAACGAGGGTCTTACCATGGGAGATACCGTTACCGTGACTGCGGAATATGATGCGGACCAGCTTCTGGAAAAGGGGTATGTGGCAGAAGGGGACACAAAGGAATTTGTAGTACCGGAATGTGACAGGTATGTCTCGGAGCTTTCGCAAATACCTTCCGATATCATGGAAAAAATGAAGCATCAGATCGAGGATGCCATCCAGGCGAAGGACTGGGATACGGTTACAGAGGTGAAATTTATCGGGAATTATTTCCTGTCATTGAAGCCGGGCATGGACGGCAGCGACCACAACGCAGTTTATGTGCTGTACCGGATTGAGGATGTGGACATGGAGTATCCGGACGGGGACCAGAAGCTTTATTTTTATACATATGGAAAGTTCGAGGACCTGCTCCTGTTAAAGGACGGGACGTGCAGCGTCGATCTGAGCAGGTATGAGATGCCGGAAGGCTCCGCCTTTACGAAATCCATATCCAGCGGGGACTTATTCTGGAGGGGGGACTATTATTATGTAGGCTTCGAAGACCTGGATACGATGTTCAACAAGTGTGTCACAAAAAATGTCGAAAATTATGAGTATGAGACAAATGTTACCGAGGAATAGCTGCACGAAAGGCAATTTCGCGTCGGCTAATATTTATATAAATAAAAAGGATGCACAGATGAAAAAATATTTGATAATGTCCCTTGCCATGGCTGCCTGCAGCGTAATGGTTTCCGGATGTGCAACAGACGGCAGTGCAGGGGAGGATACGGATGGCGGTATACAAGAGACACCGGTTGATGCCCATGGCATACCGGAAGGGACAACGGAACCTGTTATACAGGAATCCATAGTACAGGAGCCTTTTTCGGAGACGGAAGATATCGGAAACAGCGATGCGGACAGTGCGGACGTTACAGACAGTGCAGATACTGCCTATAACGGGATACTGGACATGTTTTATTACAAAATCATGGGAGGATGGGACCATACGGAGGATGTAAGCTATATGTTTTACTGGGACTATACCTCTGTGAAAGACCTGTCCGATGCGGGCTACGCCCTGACGGACCTGGACGGAAACGGGGTGCCGGAGCTGCTGGTCAGCACCACGGAAGCCGCGGAGAAAGGCCTGATATACGACCTGTACACCTTTGCGGACGGCGTGGCGGTCCATGCAGCCACAAGCGGCGAGAGATACTGTTATTACCTGTGCGCTGATAATACAGTTTATTACTGGGCTTCGAGCGGTGCAAGCAACAGTACACAGATACATTACAGTATCGATCCGGATACGGGCAGTCTGCATCCGGATGAGATCGTGGCATTTGACCAGATGCAGGACAGGGACAATCCATGGTTCCACAGCACCCAGGAGGATCATTATGACAGGGCGGAAGGGCTGGACTTTGACAGGATGTCCCATATTACGGAGGCGGAAGCACAGGATATCTGTGCCGGATACCAGGCTGTGGCCATTGAGCTGACTCCGTTTGACCAGTATACCCCGCAGGAAGGAATGCCGGATGAAATCCGTTTAAAACAGGCATTCCGGTCGGCAGCGGGATCTGAAAATGAACTGTATTTTGTGTGTGATGATTTCGACGGGAATGGAAGCATGGAGGCTTTCGGAATAACGGGGACGGATGACGGGATTGACCTGTCAGATGCCATTATTTATTACGCCGGTTCGGACGGCACGGTTTCCGTCATTGACACATTTCCAAAAATATATGCTTACGGGGGCATGTATCCTGGCATGACTAGGAAACTGACCATAAATGCCGGAACCGCAGAATTTCTTATGATAGGCGGGGCAGACGGACAGGAAACCTGGCTGTACGGGGTAAAGGACGGGAAGGCATACCAGCCTGAAGTATCCGGGCAGCATGCCGATTTCAGGAAGACGGAGGACGGCCGGTTTGTCGCGCAGCCGCACGAAGGCGGGGAAGGATACTACAGTATCGTTTATGATTATGATCCTGCATCCGGGGAATTTATCGTGGCGGAAGGGGAAAGTTAACCTGCTGCCCCGGCAGCAGGAAAGGGGCAGCAGGCATTCCGGTGAAGGGTTGCCTGCCATAAAAAAGAGGATGCGCACATTGAATAGTGAATATGAAGAAAAACATAAAATCCGGCAGGCCATTCCCAGGAAAGATGGCCTGCCGGATATGCCGGAGCAGGAAGGCATAGGGAGGTTAATCAGACAGGCTGATGAAGGGAATGTACAGGCTCAGTGCGAGCTCGGAAACATTTTTTATAACGGGGAGGGCGTAAGGAGAAATTCTTGCGAGGCGCTGAGATGGTTCCGGAAGGCAGCAGAGCAGGGGTATGATAAAGCACAGAATATTTTAGGAGCCTTATATGCAAATGGTTATGAAAAAAGGATTCCGGATTATGCAGGGGCACTGGAGCGCTATCGGACATCGGAATGTCGGAGATACCGCGGTGTCGAGGTACAATTTTATTATGGATCTTATAACATAAAGCAGGACTATGCCGAGGCGCTGAAATGGTTCCGGAAAGCAGCAGGGCAGGGATGTGAAAATGCACAGAATAATCTGGGTATATTATACGCAAATGGCTATGGAGTGGAACAGGATTATGCCGAGGCGCTGAAATGGTTCCGGAAAGCAGTGGAACAGGGAAACAGCAAAGCCAAAAGCAATTTAGGTGACCTGTATAGATACGGTCACGGAGTGGAACAGGATTATGCCGAGGCACTGAAATGGTACAGGAAGGCAGCCGGGCAGGGGGTTGCGGCAGCCTGGAAGAGCCTGGGAAACATGTACTGCAGGGGTGAAGGGGTGGAGAAGGATTTCGTCACGGCTGCGGAGTGGTATAGAAAATATGTGGAAGTCATGTATCCGATCCGCCAGGGTGTGGAGAAAGACAGCTGGGAAGATATACAAAATGAATATAATGCAGTTATTCAGGATTGTGTTATTCAGGTTGTAAATAATTTTGACAGGCCTGTTGTTATTGCGAAGACCCAGCAGCTTGAATCATGGGACCAGCATAAAGTTGCTTTAGCAGTGTCATCCACGACAATGAAAGTCCCGTTTATTATGTTTGGCAATAATGCACGGGGAGAATATCTGGGCGGGATCGGGGTAGGAGAGGATGACGACATGGATTTCATCATGCGGACGGAAGTGACACACAGAATAAGGAAAGGAGCCAGGCATTGTTATATGGTAACAATCCGGTCAGGCGACTACGATAAATTTGTATCTTCCGTAACCCGGAATTACATACAGTTATGTAAAGAAAAGAATAAAAACCCCTTTACGGAATACGGAGCAGAATTTATAAAAACCAGATAAAACTGTATAATTATGTAAAACAGCATCTTTCATAAAACCGGAAATGGGGGTGTGAACTTTGTACGGGAGATATGAGGAAATAATAGAAAGACATGAAATTGATCCTGCGGATAGTGATGAAACAGCAGAAGAAAATGAAGATGACTGGGAACTACAGGAGGACGAAACAGATGATACCGGTTATCCTGAAACTATAAGCCATTACAGGGATGCCGCTGAACAGGGGGATGTCATTGCCCAGCTAAAGTTAGGAATTTTGTACTATATCGGAGACGAAGCCGGACGGGATTATGCTGCAGCAGAAAAGTGGCTTATGATGGCAGCGGAGCAGGGATATACCCGCGCACAGGTCGAACTGGGGAATCTGTATAGATCCCGGGAAAACGGGGCCGATTATGATGAAGCATTTAAGTGGTACAGAAAAGCGGCGGAGCAGGGGAGTACAGTTGCCTGGTATCATATGGGGGAAACGTATTATACAGGGAAGGGGGCAGGGCAGGATTATGCCGAGGCTGTAAAATGGTATAGAAAAGCGGCGGAGCGGGGAAGTGCTGAGGCGCAGGAGATGCTGGGAAATATGTACCATGACGGAATCGGCGTGAAAAGGGATTATGCCGAGGCGCTTAAATGGTACACCAAAGCAGCATGGTGGGGATATGCATCCGCCCAGTATCATCTGGCCGGAATGTATCTGGAAGCCAGGGGAGTCGTTCAGGATTACGGTAAAGCGGAAAAATGGTACAGGGAAGCGGCAGAACAGGGAAGTGCTGAGGCGCTGGAGATGCTGGGGAATATGTATCGTGACGGAACCGGTGTAAAAAAGAATTATGCATGGGCATTTAGATACTACAGGGAAGCAGCATATAGTGGACTTGCATCTGCCCAGTATAATCTGGCGGGGCTGTATCTGGAGGTCAGGGCTAAAAAACAGGATTATGCCAGGGCTGTATATTGGTACAGAAGATCGGCGGAAAAGGGATATACGCCTGCCCAGGTACAAATGGGAAATATGTACTATTGTGGAGAAGGGGTGGAAAAGGACTATGATGAAGCTGCAGAATGGTATAGAACAGCAGCGGAACAGGGAGATCAGGAAGCCTGGTATAAATTGGAAAATATGTATTACAGGGGAGAGGGCGTAAAAAAAGATACCGCCGAGGCAGCGAAGTGGTATCAAAAAGCGGCAGAGCAGGGGCATGAAGAGGCACGGCGGCTTCTTGCGTTTTGCAGATGCCCTGTATAATAATGAAGGGGAAGGATAAAAAGCCTTGTTAAGCAGAAGTTCTGCTACCGAAAGTAGGCAGTCGCATTAAGTTTTGTTGTTTTTTTCGCGTAAAAATATGGATTGTTATTGCCCGCTTTATTTTCCAGAGGATCACTGTAAAAGGCAATATAGTAAAATATTGGTATAACGTAAGTAAAACAGAGATGCCAAAAGGATATTGATATCCTTTTTGGCCTGTTGCAATTTCTATTCCGGCATGATACAGTACTAATAGGATGAGGTTTTTATGTTGGAAAAAAATTTAATTGAATTGAAGGAACAGCCTGATGAGGATGCAGATTCCGTTGTCGTCGATAGAGGAACAGGATGCCATTGTGGATAAGTATAGGGAAAAGATAAACATTATCATGCCTTAAAGGAAAGGCTGACAGAGGAAATGAAGAAACTGAAAAATATTTATAAATAATTGCAAATAGAGCTAGAGCGTGTTCGAAAAATGGTTTCCGTCAGATGTGCGTCACAGTTTGTGGGAGATTTGTGCCAAATGAAGGAGGCGTAGCGGGCTACGTCGACTGAATTTAACGCAAATATTGCGCAAAGTGGGGCGTATAGATGGCGGGAATGATTTTTCAAACACGCTTTAGTACATCAAAAAATAAGTTTCTATCCATATGGCGCAGAATGAATTCTCATATGCAAGGCGGAGGAATGAGGAGTAGTGGTGGTTATGTCGATTAACGACAACGCAGCAGATGGAAATTAAGGCAAGTCATATGGCTGGTTAATTATTATTCGATGTACTAGTTAATGAGGGGAAGAGAAACTCTTCCCTTTTTAATTTGGTATCAATATGGGGTTAATCAGGCAGATTGTTATATTAAAAAATAGGATATTTAAAAAGTTGTTAATATCCTAATTGGACATCATAATATTAAAAAAAGATTTGACAATGTGAACTTTATATGATATTATATTAACCACATAGGATAAATATATCCTATGTGGTTAAAGATGTAAGCGTCTTCAGGACGCTATTATTTGAAGGAGGTGCCATATGAAAAGGATTATAAATGGTAAGATGTATAACACCGCTACCGCAACTCTTGTCGGAGAACACCAGTATTTAAACTTTAATGATGTGGATTACGAAAGTGAAGAACTTTACCTAAAAAAAACGGGTGAATGGTTCTTGTACGGTGAAGGCGGACCATTCTCTAAATATGGAGAACAATGTGGTTCCAACAACTGGTGCGATGGAGAAGTTATAAAACCATTAACAAAAGAAGCAGCGCGAAAGTGGCTTGAGAACCACGATTGTACAGACGCATATATTGAATATTTTGGAGAACCAGAAGAGTAAAATAAATAACGAATATTATACATAGGATTATGTGTTTTGCCAAAGTTTTGGGCAGAATATTCTGATCAGACTTTGGGGGTACAGGCAAAGGATTGGCTCACAGACAAAAATTTGTTGACGAGTACATCCAGTATTTCGGAGAACCGAAAGAATAAATCCACTGAATAAAAATGATGCACAGACTGAAAATGCTTTCTAAAAGCCCCGGATATGATATTTTATCTGGGGATTTTGATGTGGCAGGAAAGTCTGTTGTCCTTACACACAGGTTAGGAACTGCTACCGTTCCGTTGCATGTGCAGGCCGTTGCCGGAAGGGGATGTTTTGGCATTCTGGCTTACACAAACCGTCAGTAGCCATACAGGCATAATTATAGGTCTTCAAAGAAACCAAAAGTCACGAACCACCAGCCCTGCTGGTGGTTTGCTGTTGGCTCTACTGGACCGATGTTACTTTTCCGCCTAAAGGCGGTCTGGTAATCCATTGTCTTATTACTATTCCGTCTAAAGACGATTCAGCAAACCATTATTTTGTTACTGGTGGCCGCTTAAAAGCGGCTCTTTGTCACTTCCCTGAATCACCTTCCATGCGATCCCTCTCATATTGTTCTCATATATACCTTTTGATCGTTTCTTCGTTTACATTACCCACCGTTTCGCAGTAGTATCCTCTTGCCCAAAAGTGTCTGTTGTACTTCTCCTGTATTCTAGATGCCTGTCAAATATTATCAGTGCACTTTTACCTTTGATCCTACCTATTACTTTTGATACACTTACCTTTGGGTGCGACACGAAGTCGCTTAATTTAACTGTTTGGCGGCAATGCCGACCAAACCATCCATTCCGTTGGATGAAGCCGTTATCCCCGGCTCTGCCAGTAATGGCACTGTTCGGAAGCGGATATAAACGTAACCCTACTTGGAATCCAAACCGTGAGGGGCGGATGAAACTGCGAGCTGCAATGCGGTTAGGGTGCAGGCTTTCTGATAGCATGGTTAATTAACTGAACCGCCGTAAGCTTCGTTAAGGCTGAACAAGCCAAAGCAGCTGACAGGCTTGAACCAAAAGGTGTGCAGTCGGATATTCCTTTCCAAGGTGGGAATACACGGACATTATGACTGCCGGAGTAGAAGGCGGAACCTAAACTATCAAATAATTGTTGGTTAAGTGGAACGTGTCAAGCCCGTATTCCTGCCCATATGGGCAAGCCGACCGTAAGGGAAGCCGTTGGGAATGCGGGTATAGGATTGCGGAAGAAGCGAATGCCGGACTTGTAATGAGGACGGACAGGGGTTCAAGATTTGCCCCACCCGAAAGGGGGCAGAATTCCGCTGGGTGCTTGATTACGAGAGAGTTTATAGAATTTTTGAAAGGAGTAAAGCAAATGAACGGTAAAACGTGTGCGACTTCTGACATTGCAAAGGCATGGGATTCCATTGACTGGAATAAAGCCGAGGCATATGTTAAAAAACTGCAAATGCGTATCGTAAAGGCTCTTCAACAGGGCAGGACAGGCAAGGTGAAATCCTTGCAGTGGCTGCTCACACACTCTTTTTATGGACGTGCTTTAGCCGTAAGGAGAGTAACGAGTAATAAAGGCAAAAAGACAGCAGGCGTAGACAAAGTTTTATGGTCTACCCCAAAACTGAAATTCGAAGCAATTCTCAGCTTGAAACGCAGGGGCTATCAGCCACTGCCGCTAAAAAGGGTGTATATACCGAAGAAAAATGGGAAAATGCGCCCGTTAAGCATTCCATGTATGAAGGACAGGGCAATGCAGACATTATATAAATTTGCATTAGAGCCGATTGCGGAAACCACGGCAGACCCGAATTCCTATGGATTCCGGGCAAAAAGATGTGTGCAGGACGCTATTGAGCAGTGCTTTACTTGTCTGAATAAAGGAAAATCACCAAAATGGGTGCTGGAAGGCGACATTAAAGGCTGTTTTGACAATATCAGCCATGAGTGGATTTTAAGCCACACCCCAATGGATAAGGACATTTTGCGGAAATGGTTAAAAAGCGGGTATATCGAAACAGGGAAGTTATTCCCGACTGATTTGGGAAGCCCGCAGGGTTCATCTATCTCACCAACTATCTGTAACATGGTCTTAGACGGTCTGGAAGCCCAGATTAAAAAGAAATACCACAAAACGAAAGTAAATGGAAAAGCATATTTCCCGAAAGTGAACTTTGTACGTTACGCTGATGATTTTATTGTCACTGGCGAAAGCAGGGAGATTCTGGAAAACGGTGTGCTTCCCATTATTCGGGAATTTCTGTCAGAGAGGGGGCTGGAACTGTCGGAAGAAAAGACAGTCATTACCCCTATCGAAGATGGTTTTGATTTTCTCGGAAGCAATATAAGGTGGTACAAAGACAAACTTCTGACGAAACCGTCCAAAAAGAATTATAAAGCCATAGTGAGCAAGATAAGGGAGATAATCAAGAAAAACCCGTCCATGAAGCAGGAAGATTTGATACGGAAGCTGAATCCGGTCATCCGTGGATGGGTGAATTTCCAAAAGTATAATGTATCGTCACAGGCATTTGAAAGGTTTGATTTTGATGTGTGGAGATGCCTATGGCAGTGGTACAAACGCAGACACCCTAAAAAGAGCCATAAATGGATAGCAAAGAAATATTTCAAACGGATTGGCACAAGAAGCTGGACATTCAGCGTTAAAATGCCGGATTCGTTTGAACTCAATCTGATATATGCCACGGACACCAATATCGTAAGGTGGCTGAAAACAAAATCAGAAGCGACACCATTTGATGACAGGTTTACAGGATATTTTGAAGAAAGGGATACGGAGAGAATGTTTCGTGAAATCAAAGGCAGAAAGAAGCTGAACGCCCTCTACAAAGCGCAAAAGGGAATCTGCCCTATTTGCGGCGGCGCTATCACTGTAGAGGAAGGGTACAGAATCCATGAAGCCACGGGGAATGATTATAAGATAACAAGAATTTTAGTGGACGCAGGCTGTCACAGAAAACTGCATTACTCGAAAAACGTTGATGAACCGGCTCTGGTGAGACAGGGCTTATAAGTGCTTGAGCCGTGTGAGGGGAAACTCTCATGCACGGTTCTTAGAGGGGAAAGCGGTAGTAATACCGCTGACCTACTCGACCGGAATCGACGCATACATGTGTACATGATCTGGCAATGTTGCTGCCTTTATGATTGTTACCTCTTCCATTCTGCATACTTTACCCAGAATCTCCCCCACTTCCTTACGCAATGCTCCAAACATCACTTTTCTACAATATTTAGGAATAAATACAATATCTTGAGAGTAAAAAGTTCTATCAAAAAAATAACTCTTCCATATGGATTTATGGTATCTTTAAGTTACCACACTTAAGAAAGATACAAACACCACGGAAAGAGTTATTTCATGTGTGAGTTTACCATACTTTCCAGTGGTTGACCATACGATTATGATGAATTTTATTGAAATTGTTTTATGCCACTTTGAATCCTGTTTCTCCCGAAAAGCTGCTTTCCGCTGGTTTGTTACCATTACGGTCGGCTTTATGCTGCGTTCCGATAAACTTGGACTTACTTCTGTTATCCGTGACCTTGCCCTCAGCCCAGGTTCTTATGATTCCATGCTGCATTTTTTCAGGGCATCCTCCTGGTCACTGGAAGATATACGCAGACGCTGGTTTTCAGCCGTCATGGATCATGCACCTCTTTATAGGGAAGGCGGCTTCCATGTTCTTGTAGGCGATGGGGTAAAGCAGTCAAAAGAAGGACGCCGGATACCAGGAGTCAAAAAACTGTTCCAGGAATCTGAAAATTCCGCAAAGCCTGAGTACATCCACGGGCATATGTTTGGAGGACTTGGCATTCTGGCTGG
>CAJUKA010000069.1 GCA_910586585.1 uncultured Lachnospiraceae bacterium | reverse complement strand
ATTGAAACAAAAAGCGCAGCTTTTTGCAGATTGAGCGCGCTGGCGCTCAATTTTTATTCCCCATCAAACAACACCTTTTCAAGCTGCGCCACATCATCGGTATTTGGCGTGTAAAGCTTGTCCACCAACTCAATTCGAATTGTCATAGTTTCAGCCTCATTATATTGTACCTCTGCCAATACTGTCTCCATACTCTTTTTGAACTGAAGAACCACTTCCTTCATCTTCTCTTCTTCTGAAGGCGGATTGTCCGTATTTGTCATCCACTCATTAGCAAGTGCCGCAACATTTTGTTGGTACAGTTCCAGTGTAGGCTTAAAAATATTCATCTTCTCATATGATACTGTAACAATATACGATCCATCACTCTGTTTTTGAGCGTCACCGACTTGATAGCGAACCATTTTCAGCATATCCATATAAAGCTGGCGAAATTCATCTTTATAATCCTCAGATACTCCCAGCCTGCTGCAAAAAGAACTGACCCCAGTATCAATCCCCTGCTCATAAAGCGTCTTCGCCTCATCCGCAGTTCCAAGCTTTATCTTGACAAATGTTGTCGTATCATTTTTGTATGATGTATCCAACAGCGCCTGCAAATACGCTTTCATATCTGCATCTGACGTACACCCCCACAAGAGCCCCACGGTTAAAATACATACAACTACCCATGCTGTTTTCTTAAGATTTCTCATTTTACACCCCCTGTGCGCTTTAGTGCACATGCCAATCAATATTTGAAAGTTCACTTTCAAACTTTACACTCTCCACCTATACTAATCTCCAGCTCTTCAAAAGATACAACCAAAATGTGATGAACACCGAACTCAAAAAGGTAGTCGATACCACACAACTTGACGAAAGCACACCTTCATGTCCCATATTTCTCGACATAATATAACAGCTTACCGTTGTTGGCGCTCCAAGCATTATCAAAATCGCCACCATTTTTTCATTCGTAAATCCCATCCATGCTGCCATAGGCAAAAAAATTGCAGGCATCAAAAAAAGTTTAATCACTGTACTAACCAATGTAGGTTTTATCTTGGCCAATGCCTTCTTTCCCTCAAACCCTGCTCCAAGTCCAATTAATGCAAGCGGTGTCGCAAGAACCGAAAAATTATGCAGTGTTCTGTTTATCATAAATGGCAGTTTGATACGGCTGACAGAAATCACCATGCCAATAAAAATCCCCCAGATGATTGGATTTGCTGCTATTCCCTGCAGTGACTTTTTAAAACTTTTTCCATCAAGTCCTCCTGCTCCTGGCGCAGTGAAGCTCAATATCATGACTGCGGCCACATTGTACAGCGGAACTGTTGCCAGAATCATTAGCGGTGCAATTGCGCTTGTCCCATATATATTCTGCATAAATGCCACGCCGAGAACTGCCGCGCTGCCTCTATATGATGCCTGAATAAATTCCCCTCGTATCGACTTCTCTTTTACAAAAAAAGTCCCCGCCAATGAAATCAATACTATACATAACAGTGTTACCAAAAAACAAAATAATACAAATCTTGTATCCCAGACAGCATAAAAATCCGCCTCTGCGATATCTACCACCAACAGAACAGGCAGCGTAACTTTATAATTAAAGGAATTTAAAGTCTTTACAAAGCCATCATCCACAATCCCCGCCTGGCGAAACAGATATCCTGCCACCATCACCAAGAAAATAGGAATTGTAGCATTTAGGCTGAATATCAAATTTTCCATGTCTTATTAAACCCCTTCTTATATGAATCCAGAAACTAAACTGTTACAAGTTTACCACAAAAGTGCATAATTATCAATTCCCACATCATCAAATAGGAAAGATAAGTCCGCGAGCAGCTTTTGCTGCATATTTCCTCTTTGCGTCCGTGTGCATAAAAATGGAATGGCATATGCCATTCCATTTCTAAAATTCTTATCTACCAAACTGGCAGTCATTATTTCCGCTTTCTGTTGTCCACATCTCAAGCATGTTGATAGGATCGTTGAAGTCTGCTAACCAGCCATTACGTGCAATATCGTAATTTCCTGCTTTTCTCTCATTCAAGAATACCTGCCAATCACATGTCTTAATCGTCATGTTGATGCCTACCGCTGCTAAATCCTGCTGCATAGCTTCTGCAATTGCTACATGACCTGTACCATCATTTGTCAGATACTCAAATGTAATCGGAGTAGAATCGGAAAGCATATTGTCATCTGTAAACTCAAAGCCTGCGCTCTTCAGCAGCTCTACTGCCTGCTCAACGTTCTCATCAAGTGCATATGGATCATAATATCCTACTGTATCTTCATTTGCAAATGTGTATGCATCATCATTTGCCTTGAATACACCGCCGTTACCATCAGCCATTCCTTCTGGAATAAATGAGTTTGCAGGTTTCTGGCCTGTCTGTCCGATATTTTCAGCAATATAGTCACGGTCAACTAAAAGTCCAAACGCACGTCTCATTGCATTTGCCTGCTCAGGTGTCTTGTCTGCAAAGAGTTTGCTCTTTACATTGAAGGATACATAATATGTACCAAGATTATCAACAATATAGAACTCAGGGTTCTCCAGCAATGTCTGGATTTCATCTGTTGGAACAGTATCAATAAAGTCAAGATCGCCTGCATTGTATGCAGCAAAAATTGCTGTATCATCTGCACTCAACATCATTTCAAGCTTCTCAACTTTTACATCATTTGCTCTGTGATAGTTTGGATTCTTCACATAAGTCATTGATTCATCATGTGTCCAAGACTCAAGTGTATATGCACCATTTGTTACAAATCCTGCTTCCTGGCACCATCCGCCTGGATTTGTCTCCCAGTCAGATACTGCTTCTACAGCGCTCTGCTTTACTGGATAGTATGCAGGGAATGCACAAAGATCAAGGAAATATGCACAAGGAGATCCAAGCTGAACTGTCAATGACTGTCCATCCTCACTTGCCTCTATCTGAAGTGTACCGTCAGAATTTGTCGCAATCACGTCAAACATATATGCATAATCAGCGGCTGTTGATTCTGCTACTGCACGATTCCATGAATATACGAAATCGTTTGCATTTAACTCAGATCCATCAGACCATTTCAGATCAGGAAGCAGATTGAAGGTATATGTCATACCATCTTCGCTGACTGTATAGTCAGATACCAAATCTGGCTGTAAATTTCCTTCAGCATCATAGGTATAAAGACCTGCAAAGCTGGCAACTGCAAGACATGCACCGTCAACAGTTGTATTGAGTGCTGGGTCTAAATGATCTGGTTCAGAACCCAAATTCAATCTCAAAGTATCCGTATCTGCTTGTGCAAACTGGAAATACTTAAAACCATAAAGATTTGCGTAGATGTTTGAAACATTGCTCTTCTGCATATAAATATCATTGTAGTAATAGAGTGGCAGGATTGCACCTGTCTCCATCAGGATATCCTCTGCACGATGCATCATTGCTTCACGCTCTGTAAAATCTGTTGTAGATTTAATTTCTTTGATTAAATCATTATATTCAGACCAGTTTAATGGATCGACTGCACCTGTATTGGATGCGCTGCTTGTATCTGTGTTTGTGTCTGCAGCTTCTGTATCCGTATCTGCTGCTGATTCTGTATTGCTGTCTGCTGGTGTTTCTGTATCCGCTGCTACGGAATCATCTGCAGATGGCGCACTGGTAGTCGTATCAGACGAGGAACTGCATCCTGTCAATACCCCCCCCCCTATAGCCATGACAAGCACTATAGACATTGCTAAAACCTGTTTCTTTTTCATAATTAAAATTTTCCTCCTTTAAATTTCCTGTTTAGAAACTTTGTATTAATAACGAACAACATCTGTTCGATAATACCTATTTAACTTGATGTTATGTAACCTTTTCGTGATTACAGACCTATCATACTACAAATTATCGATTATGGCAAGCCACCATATGACCATTGCCTTTATCTACCAATGACGGACAAGTTTCTGCACACTTATCTGTCGCAAATCGACAGCGGGTACGGAAAGCGCATCCGGTAGGCATTTTCATAGGACTTGGTACATCGCCCGAAAGTACAATTCGCTGACTCTTCTTTGCTATTATTGGATCTGGAATCGGTACTGCGCTCAACAGCGATTCTGTATATGGATGAATGGGATGCTCATAAACCTCATCTGCATCTCCAATCTCAACTACCTTGCCAAGATACATTACCGCGATTCGATTTGAAATATGACGAACTACCAGAAGATCATGGGCAATAAACAAATACGCCACGCCCAATTTTTCTTGAAGGTCTTCAAACATATTGATAACCTGCGCCTGTATCGATACATCAAGCGCACTGACCGCTTCATCACACACGATAAACTTCGGTTTCACGGCAAGCGCCCTTGCAATTCCAATACGCTGCCGCTGCCCACCCGAAAATTCATGGGCATAGCGCGTTGCATGTTCTGCATTTAAACCTACCAATTCCATCAGGCCCAAAATCTTTTCGCGCCGTTCTTTCTTATCTCCATATAACTTGTGTACATCCAAAGGCTCCCCTATAATGTCTTCCACAGTCATACGCGGATTCAGTGAAGAATATGGGTCCTGAAAGACCATCTGCATATTCTTTCTGTGTTCTGTCATATTTTTTTCTGTGATCGCTTCACCATTAAATTTGACTGTACCGGATGTTGGTTCATAAAGTCTTAGAATCGAACGGCCTACGGTTGTTTTGCCGCACCCGGACTCTCCTACCAAACCTAATGTTTCACCGGGCTTTATGTGAAAGGATACACCGTCTACAGCCTTAAGCGGTGTTGTCTTGAAAAATCCTGTTTTGATGGGGAAGTGCTGTTTTAAATCTTCCACCTCGATTAAGTATTCACTGCTCATTTGCTGCTCCTCCTAATTCTGTGTCCCAAGTGTTCCGTCTTTTAGCTTTTTGTATGCAAGCCAACAGCAGGCAAAATGTCCATCGGGCATCTGTATCTGTGGCGGCACTTCTGTCAAACAGATTTTCATCGCCTCGTCACAGCGCGCACAAAATGCACAGCCTTTTGGCATATTCAGCAGATTGATCGGTGTTCCTGCAATCGGCACCAGACGTTCCTTGCTTCCATCTGCTTTGGGAATAGAACGAAGCAGTCCTTTTGTATATTCATGGCCTGGACGGTAGAAAATATCCTCTGCAGTTCCACGCTCGCATACACGTCCGCCATACATCACAATAATTTCATCGCACATGTCCGCGATTACACCAAGGTCATGCGTTACCATAATAATCGCCATACCAAGCTTTTTCTGCAGCGCCTGCATCAGCTCCAGAATTTGTGCCTGTATCGTCACATCCAGCGCCGTTGTCGGCTCGTCCGCAATCAAAATATCCGGCTCGCACGCAAGCGCCATAGCAATCATAACACGCTGACGCATACCACCAGAAAGCTCATGCGGATATTGTGTAATACGCTTTTGAGGCTCATTAACGCCTACCAGTTCGAGCATTTCAACCGCCCGTTCTTTTGCCTGGTTTTTATCTTTATCTGTATGGAGCAAAATTGCCTCCATCAGTTGGTTTCCTATTGTAAATACGGGATTTAAGCTTGTCATTGGGTCCTGAAAAATAATACTGCAGCACTTTCCGCGAAACCCCTTCATTTGCTTTTTGTCAAATTTGGTGATATCCTGCCCTTTATAAAGCACCTCACCACCTATAATACGTCCTGTAGAAGCAAGAATCTGCATGATAGAATATGCTGTCACGCTCTTTCCTGAACCAGATTCCCCTACAATCCCAAGAATCTTGCCAGGTGCAAGATTAAATGTTACGCCATTTACTGCCTTGACTTCACCAGAATCTGTAAAAAATGATGTATGCAGATCCTTTACCTGTAATATATATTCTTCACTCATTGCCAATTTCCTTTCTAAAAGCACCCAAAGCCTTCGTTCTTTATTTCTTCAGCTTCGGATCAAATGCATCGCGCAAACCATCACCGAGAAGGTTCAAAGAAAGCACAATCAAACAAATAACAATTGCCGGGAAGATAAGCTTGTATGGATAACTTTGAAGCCCTTCTCTTGCTGTATTTGCAAGGCTTCCCAGTGAAGGCATCGGCGCCTGAACACCAAGTCCGATAAAGCTTAAATAACTCTCTGTAAAAATGGCAGAAGGAATTTGCAATGCTGTAGAGATAATAATAACGCTGATACAGTTCGGAATAATGTGCTTCAAGATAATTCTGCCGCTTTTTGCGCCCGTCGCTTTTGCTGCAAGCACATACTCATTGTTTTTGATCGTCAAAATCTGACCACGTACAAGTCTTGACATACCTACCCAATAGAGCAGTCCATAAACGATAAACAACGATATCATATTCACACCAAGACTTTGAAGAATCGTTCCTTCAAGCAATGGCTTCAATGTCTCATTCAAAACAACCGATAACAAAATAATGACAAGCATATCGGGAAGCGAATAGATAATATCCACAATCCGCATCATAATCAAATCGACTCGCCCGCCCAAATATCCAGAAATACTACCATAGAGCAAACCGATAATGAGTACCAGCACACTGGCAAAAAGTCCGACAGAAAGAGATACTCTCGTACCATACACAACACGGATAAAATAATCTCTGCACTGTGCATCTGTTCCCATAATATGCGGGAATACCTCACCGCCTTCTTCTATATATTTCAGCTCATTTTTGGAATATTCAAATGGCTTCAAATTCTTTGCTGTCTTGTCACGTTTTCCATTTACACTGATAATCTGTGAATAGCTGTATGGAACGACATGCGGTGCGACAATAATAACGCTTAATACCAGCACCAATATAATAATACTTCCAACTGCAAGCGGATTCTTCATAAGCTTTTTCATACCATCTTTAAAAAATGTGGTGGATTCGCTCATGACATCCTGTTGTCTTTTTTCCTCCTCAGATGCTTTCTCAAAAGAAGAAGCATCAAAATGAAACTTTGATAAATCAATCTGTGCACTCAGTACGTTTTTCTTGAGTGTATCTTTTGCCTGCTGCGCCATGCTGCCTTTTTCCTCCTTCATCCGAATTTCAATCAAGCCATTAATCCAGCTTTATTCTAGGATCAATGATACTGTACACGATATCTGTGATCAGGTTCATCGTAACCATAAGAATCGCCAGGAACATCGTCGTACCCATTATCATTGTATAGTCACGGTTGGTAATGCTTGAAACAAACTTAGAACCCAGTCCCCCGATTGTAAAAATATTCTCTACAACAAGGCTTCCTGTAAGGATATAGGCCAGCATAGGTCCTACATAAGTAATTACTGGAATCACTGCATTTCTGAGAGCATGTTTGAAAATAACCTTCCAGCCTGCAACACCCTTTGCGTTTGCGGTGCGCACATAGTCCTGTCCAAGTGCGTCAAGCATACTGGTTTTGGTCAGACGTGTTATGTATGCCATTGGGTAAAGTGCAAGAGCAATCACCGGCAATGTATAATGTGTTTCATTTGCGCTGAACACTGGCACCCACTGAAGCGCGATGCAAAAAACATACAACAGCATTGTCGCAAGCACAAAGCTTGGAACTGCGGTAAACAGTGTTGTCACAAATACGATCATTCGGTCTATAATTGTGTTGCGTTTGAGCGCCGCAATACTTCCAAGAACAAGTCCTGCGATAGTAGCCAAAAGCGCTGCCATGCCGCCAAGTCTTGCAGATATCGGGAAGGACTCTCCTATCACGGTACCAATGCTTCTGCCTGTCTTTAGGGATACCCCTAAATCACCGCTCAGGAAATTCTTCAGATAAAGAATAAACTGTTCTGGAACCGGCTTGTCTAAGTTATACCGTTCTTCAAGCACACGCTGAACTTCTGGACTTGGTGCCTTCTCAGAAGCAAACGGTCCTCCTGGAATTGCATTCATTGTAAAGAACGTAATTGCTGCAATAATAAAAACTGTTACAATAGCGAGGAGTACCCGCTTTATGATGTACCTGAACATCGTCTCACTCCTTATTTTTAATCTTTTATTCGTACAATCATGCACAAAT
Organism: uncultured Lachnospiraceae bacterium; assembly: GCA_910586585.1. Taxonomy (GTDB): domain Bacteria; phylum Bacillota; class Clostridia; order Lachnospirales; family Lachnospiraceae; genus COE1. The sequence goes on along the minus strand of CAJUKA010000069.1, from coordinate 14,321 downwards.
CCATCTCTGAATCACTCCCAAAAACAGTATTGTACATTCCTATCAAAACCACAGGATTACATGGACTTTAATGCTTTACGACAATAAAGCGTTTCCTATGATGTAAAAGGACGATGATGACCTTTGCCGTTCACCATCGTCCGACTTTATTATATTATAATAATTAAAACACTTTGTCAAGACCGCAAAAAGCAAGTTTAATGGCATTTTTGTGCAAAAAACGCCTATAACTCTACTTTATCAAGATGCCAAATCTCGTCTACATACTCCTGAATGGTTCTGTCCGAAGTGAATTTTCCCACTTTTGCCACATTGAGCATTGCACTCTTTGCCCAACTGCTTGTGTCCTTATACGCTTTTTCGACTCTTTTGTGTGCCTCCGCATAAGAACGGAAATCCTTCAATATAAAGTAGCGGTCAGCCCTGTCTGTATCCAATGTATTGAGCAGGGAGTTGTACAAGCTTCTGAACAGTTCCTTGTCGCTTGCATAAGTACCATCTACAAGCTGATCCACTACCTTCTTAATATCTGCATCTGTGTTGTAGATATCCATTGGATTGTAGCCGCCGTGATTTTCAAAGCGAATTACTTCGTCTGACTTTAAGCCAAAGATAAATGCATTTTCCAGCCCAACTTCTTCCACGATTTCCACATTAGCGCCGTCCATTGTACCAAGCGTGAGTGCACCATTTAACATAAATTTCATATTTCCAGTGCCGCTTGCCTCCTTAGAAGCTGTAGAAATCTGCTCTGAGATATCTGCTGCTGCAAAAATAAGCTCTGCATTGGACACTCTGTAGTTTTCGATAAATACCACTTTAATGCGGTTTTTCACTATAGGATCGTTGTTTACCTTATCTGCTACTGCATTGATTAACTTAATGGTCAGTTTCGCATTTTTGTATCCAGCTGCTGCCTTGGCTCCAAAAATAAAAGTTCTTGGGTAAAACTCCATGTTTGGATTTGCTTTCATTTCATTATATAAATACATCACGTGCAGAATATTCAAAAGCTGTCTCTTGTACTCATGCAGACGCTTAACCTGTACGTCAAAAATAGAATCTGGATTGACGATAATTCCATTCTGTTCGTTAATATATTTTGCCAGGCGCACTTTGTTTTTGCGCTTAATCTCCATAAACTCCTTCTGAGCGTCCGGATCATTCACATATTTTCCAATTCCAGCAATCACTGGAAGATCTACAATCCAGTCTTCGCCAACTTTGTCTGTTACCCAGTCTGCAAGCAGCGGATTGCCGTGAAGCAAAAAGCGTCTCTGTGTGATGCCGTTTGTCTTGTTGTTGAACTTGTGCGGGAACATCTCATAAAAATCTTTCAACTCCTGATTTTTGAGAATCTCTGTGTGAAGCTTTGCAACACCGTTCACGCTATAGCCAGCCACGATTGCAAGATGTGCCATCTTTACTTGGCCTTCTGCAATAATCGCCATTTTTTTGATCTTGTCGGCTGGTTCTGGATATCTGTTAACAATATCCAACAAGAAGCGGCGGTTAATCTCCTCGATAATCTGATAGATTCTAGGAAGCAGTCTCTGGAATAAATCAACCGGCCATTTTTCTAGTGCTTCCGCCATAATAGTATGGTTGGTATAGGCACATGTCTTTGTGGTAATCTCCCATGCCTCATCCCACTCAAGCCTGTATTCATCCAGCAAAATGCGCATCAACTCGGCAATCGCTACAGTAGGGTGTGTATCATTTAACTGGAATGTCACCTTCTCATAAAAACGATGAATATCATTATGTTTTGACATATATTTCTCGATAGCAGTCTGCACAGAAGCAGAGATAAAGAAATACTGCTGTTTTAAACGAAGCTCTTTTCCGGAAATATGGTTGTCATTTGGATAGAGAACCTCTACAATGTTCTTTGCTAGGTTGTTCTGTTCCACAGCCTTCTGATAATCGCCCTTGTCAAAGGAGTCAAGGCTGAAGCAGTCCATTGGCTCTGCATCCCAGATTCTCAGCGTATTTACAATGCCATTGCCATAGCCAACAATCGGAAGGTCGTAGGGTATCGCCTTTACGGACTGATAATTTTCCTGATAGAAAATCAGTCTGCCATCTTCTTCGCGGCAGGCAACATTTCCGCCAAATTTAATCACTTTGGTATATTCTGGACGCCTCAGCTCAAACGGGTTGCCGTCTCTGAGCCAGTCATCAGGAACTTCTCTTTGAAATCCGTCGCGAATCTCCTGCTTGAACATTCCATAACGGTAACGAATTCCGCAGCCATATGCAGAATATCCCAACGTTGCAAGAGAATCCAAAAAGCAGGCTGCCAGACGTCCAAGACCGCCGTTTCCAAGCGCTGCATCCGGCTCCTGGTCCTCGATTGTATTAATGTCAAGTCCCAGTTCTGCAAGCGCCTCTGAAAACTCTTTGTACGCCATCAGATTAATCATATTGTTACCCAGTGCACGTCCCATCAAAAACTCCATGGACATATAGTACACGGTCTTAGGATCTTTCTCATCATAAGCTTCCTGTGTTGTGATCCAGTGATCTACCACTGCATCTTTGACTGCGTAGGAAACAGCCTGGAAAATCTGCTGATCCGTAGCCTCTTCAAGTGTCTTTCTGTATAACGTTTTTACATTGTACAAAACACTTCTTTTAAACATTTCCTTGTCAATAATTGGTTTTTTTGGCATTTTTTTACCTCCGCTTTTCGTTTGTGCTCCTCTTCCAAAAACATTTTTATTGTATGCATCAGGAATTATGAACACGTGTTTTTATTTGTAATTGTTGAAAATTTTATCCTCATTTTAATATTATACTATACATAAATAAAATTTTAAACAATTTAATTCAACAAAAAGGAACTTATATGAAAATTTTTTCTCATATAAGTTCCCAAAAATCTGTGGTTTGCACAATCCTTTATTGGTATATATGCATATAATTCTATCTGATTCTTATACAAATTGACAGTTGTTAATTTTATTCCACAACGATTCCAGGTTCTGATTTATTCTCTGCTGCGATTTCCTGTTCGCTTTTTTCTTTTTCAAGTTTCTCGTTTTCAAGTCTTTCCTCTTCAAGCTTTTCTTGTTCAAGCTCCTCTGCCGCCTTTTCTTCTTCGTCCTCTTTGGGATCTGTTGTGGTATCATTGCGGTTGTCAATCGCATCTTGAATCTTCTCTTCAAGCTCCTGAGAATCCTCCGAAAGAACACCTCCTGCTTCCTCCAGGATAGTCGCGCTCTTTGAAAGGTCCATCATGGCACGCTGCACACCGGAAATATCATCAAGCGGGCTACTGTCAATATGCTTCATCGCAAGCTCTCTGGCATCCTGGCGCTCCTGAAGGCCCTTTGCGCGCATCCGCATCATATCGCCCATATTCGCCAAGGCATTGCTTCTTGCCATTCCTGTGCACTCTGAAACGTATTGCCGCTTTTCTTCCTCGCTAAGGGTGTCATCCTCCATAGCTCGTCTGGCCTCATCAAGCATTTCATACGTACTGTTCATCAGCCTGTCTGCCTCGGCAATCAGAGCAAGTCCATCATTGTCCAGCTCCTGAATGACATCTGTTGTCTGCATTTCACGCCTTGCAGCCGATACCCCAAGAAGCGATGCAGATTCTTCAATTTCTTTTCCAAGACCGCCGGATTCCTCTGACTCGCCACTGTCGCCGTCTTTTTTATGAGATCGGGATGAAGTACCATCCTCATCCTCTTCAAAGCTTTTTATCATGATATACAGCGAACGATTTTTCTGATCGATTTCCTGCTGCTCCTTTAAGGCTCCTGCTGCTTTGCCTTCTGCCTCTTCAAGCTTTTTTTTGTTCTCCTCGTCCTGGCGTACCTTCAGCTCCTCCATCTTGCGAAGCGCTTCCTGCTTTTTCTCAATTGTATCCTGATCCTCTGCAGCTGAAGTGGAATTTAGCGCCTGTCTGAGTGCATTAATTTCCTCTACGGTCTTTGCATATTCATCCTGGTAATCCTGTGTCTGTTTCTGCTGTCTTAACAGCATCCGTTCTATACTTGTCTTTTGTATGCCCTGTCCTTGTGACTGGTCACTCAATACCCGGCCTTCCTTTGAAATTGTGACTTTGCACTGTGCCCCAAACGCCCCCTGATTCCCCTGTTTTGCGGTATTGCTGCCGCCTCGGTTCTTTAATATAGCATTTGTTGTATATATTCCTGCATTCAAACCTGACATATTTATCTGCATTTATGATCCCCCTTATTACAAGTTCCGCTAACTGATTTTATCTATATTAAATATATCGGCATTTGGCAGGGATTTGTTAACAGTCGATATCGGATTAATTTACCAGACGCTTCTAGTACAGCGACAGCCCCAATGCGGTCAGCAGAAAGAATATGGGTGTTGTTGTGACAGAGGAATCATTGGTAAGCCCCATCAGAAAATATCCCAAAATGCTGACAAACAACGCCGCTGCAAGTGGATTGTCCCGTTTTTTGCAGAGCCTGACAAGCAGCATGGCAAAAAATATAATATATGCCACAAGCGCTATCCCGCCTGATTGAATTCCAATCTGCAAATACAGACTGTGCGCTCTTGATATCAGTACGTTTTCAAAATCATAAGCTGCCTTGCCAAGATAATCCTGATTGGGAAATATCAAAGTAAAGCTGTCCTGCCCGCTGCCAAGCACCAGATAATCTGCCAAAAGCGGTATCGATCGCGACCAAATATATCCCCTGCCGCTAATGCTGCTCTCTCTTCCCTGCATTGGTGAAAAAATACGCACCTCTGAGGAATCAATGCGTTCTGTTTTTCCAAAAACTGTCACATACTGATAAGTTCCATCTTGTGTCTGATTGGTAAAATACCAGTGTCTGATATTGCCGTCTTGTTTTTCCTCGCGCAAATCAATCGAAATATAATTTTCATACTGTACCGCTGTAACTGTTAATTCCGGAAACAAATTGTCTGCAAAATGAAGAACATCATCCTTATCACATTCCATTTGATAAGGAATCCCTTCTGAATCACAGACCGTCACAATTTCGGGCATGGAACTGCCATAGATATCAATTGCCATAACAATTTCTTTGTCATGGCATTTTAGTTCTACATTGTTTTCATTGGTACAAATTGACTGGATAACTGTATTTCTTTTTTGCTCAAATTTTCCAGATATACCTGCCAAAAATACAGCGACTGCCGCTAAACCTATGAGCCCTGCTCCCAAGCACACTGTCTTGAACCATATTTTTTTGGTATAAATCAGTAAAAATACAAACAAACAGACACCCAGCATTACTCTGCCTGTTTTGGAGCCAGAACCCCAAAAAGCAACCGTCATGAGAACACAGGAAACCGCATACACAGCTTTTCGCAGCTGTGTTTTTGCTGACAACGCCTTTGCCAGCAAAAGCGGAATTGTCATAACCCCCATTACACCCAGATAATTGGGATTATAAAGGGTTGCATATGCCTTGTCTGCAATCGAAGTTATCTGCATCCCTGCAAGCCGCCCATGCAGCACCAGCGCACTGACAGCCTTCGTACACAATGGATCAAAACCAAGCGTCTGCATGGTTCCTATCAGTCCTACAGCCATCAAAACCATTGTCAGCACTGTCAAAATGTGCTCCCTTGCCCATTCAGGGTTTTTCGCACCGTCTATTGCTGTCCAGCCATAAACAGCCGTTATTCCATATCCAGCCACTACCCAGATGCTCTCATAATTATCCATACCTCCCTCAAAACCGAATGTCCTATAATCCGAACAGCATGTAGAAACGATTGACATCGCGATATATATTCCAAGTGGTATGAACAGCCACAGTTTTTTTGTATTCTGCTTCCATACACCCAATATTGTTTTCTTGACAGCCATATTCCCCATCAAAATTATCATGAGCAGCACCGCTGAACAAAGCACTGCTTGTTTCGATGCCAGAAAAAAGTCCATTCCTTCCTCACGATTTGGAAACCACGCATACTGTGATAAATTCAGTTCCAAAATATTTCCCCACATGACCAGCGGAATGAAACAGACAATATATATAGGAACGAAAGAAATGTTATCGTTGTTTCTCTTTTTCATAATATCCAATCCTCATAACCATTTTGCAAAATACCAGTTTTATTTGCAGTCCCATAATAGCTCATAAGAAAACGGACACCCCAAAGATGCTGTCCCTGGGGTGTCCTGAATCCTTTACTTATTTTTTAATTATGGCTGCGGTGTTTCTGGTGGTGTTGTAGAATCTTCTATTTTTGCTGTCTTAATCTCATAAGTAGTATTTTCATAGTCTTCATCTGTTAGATTATCTCTATCAACCAGCCAAAAACGGATGGAAATCGTTCCAAAATTCTCTTTGGTAGCTTCTTGACGATCTGTTACTTCTACTCCGACAATATATTTATCATTCGGAATCGCCTGCTGGCAGAACGAACGAATCTCATAGACTGTCAATGCGTCAGTTGCCACTGTCTTTCCATCTCCTTCTTCCGTTCCATAGGTACCAAGCTTATCAAGCACTTTTGCTTTTGCTGCTGCATAATCAACCACCGCTGTCGATATCAGAAGTTCTGCTTCTGTTGTCAGCGTGCTTTCTGCATTTGCCTGATCTTCCAATGTCACTGATACCTTTGAAGTATAATCTTGTTTTGCCGCTGCTGGTGGTATTGCTGTAACCGTAACCGCTTTTACCTTTGCGCCGGACAATGCAACTTCTTTTCCTGCATTGCCAAGTATTTGTGTGAATAGTGCTTCGGAATATTTTGTTTTATCCCCTGCTTCATTACCTGTTGTTGCAGCCTTCTTTAAGTAATTATCAACTGCTGTTTTTGCAACTTCAAGTCCAGGAAGTGTCTTTGGTGTCTTTACAGTAAATGTAATCGTTTCTTTTACCGTTCCATTTGCAAATGTGAGTTCAACAGGCACTTTGATTGTTTTATTGAGCTTATCCAGAACATCTTTCTTGTTTACTGAAAGTGTGATGCTATTTTCACTTGCCAAAGCAGTAATTCCTTTCAGTTCTGTGTCCGTTACCGCTGCACTTGCGAGTGTATCATTTGCTATCACTGCAAAATCACCGTTTCTAGTAGCTCTTGCGATTGTCCACTGTACACTCTTGACCTCTGCTGTATCATTCCAAGCCACACTGATACTTTGGTCTTCCTTGTACTTATTCAGATCAATTGTCAATGCTTTCTTATTGAATGTAAGCTTCTTGTCATATGCTGCTTTGTCTTTCACATCAATTGTGACATCAACCTTAGTTCCATAAGTCTTTGCTCTTTCAAGGCTTGTAACCTCATTTAAGTATTGTGAATTTGGCTCCACAATATAGAGTGATACCACATGCTTCTCTGCACTTGGATTTGATGCGTTAAGGGTGATGGAAGTTCCATCTACTATACCTGTATTTGCAACGCTCCATGTGGTAGAATCTGCATACGCTTTTGCCACACTTACAGGCAGCTTGCCATTCATAATGCGTGTTTTTGCTTCTGTCTGCGCAACTCCAAGCACAACTGCTGCATCCGCTTTATATTTCTTTGCTTTGGTGTCAAGCTTCACTGTAATCTTTGCTGTCTTTTCAACTACTCCGTTTCCGATGTTGTATTGATACTTCACATATCCTGTCAAATCTTCCTTCGGAATGCCGCCCTCTTTGCCAACATTTGCAATCTGGGTTGGTGTAACAGTTGATTTTAATTTCAAATCAGAACCATTAAGCTCAAACCAATTGCGGAATCCGTTTGCACGGCCCTTTACATTGGCATTCTGAATCTCTGTAAATGCATGAATAACATTTGCAGGTTTTCCAGTTAATGCTACAGAACTGCTTACTGCTGGAGTGATCGTATAGCTTGTTTGCGGCTTAAAGTCTGTCAGTTTATTGATCTTAATATTTAACGCTGCCGGCTTTGTCTCTGCGATAAATTGAGGCACGCTATTGTCATATTCTATATGACCATATACAATCTTATACTTTGCTGTTCCTGCTGCATCAGGACTATATGCTCTGAAGGTAAATTCGTATTTTCCAGAACCAAGTGCAGTAACCGGAAGAATTATATCTTTCCACACGGTTGAGCCACTAACATTTTCGCCGATCATGTGAATCTTACAGCCAGAATCATAACTTAACAGCACCGCTTCATATTCAGCCTTGCTGTTGAAGGTATAATTCATTAGTGAAGTGCGGATCTTATACGGATCCAAAGGAGTCATTCTTCCATAAAGCTTATCCTTTGTAGATGCCTTTGGCGCTGCCATTGTGATTGGTGTTTTGTTAATAAATTTAATTTCTGTCTTGTTATTGTTTCTCTTTGTCTTGTCTGTAATTGTTACCGTCACGGTATCCTTGTCAGGATTTGGATAGAGCACATAATCATAACCATTATAACCCTTTACCAACTTTCCGTTCTTTACAGATACTGTATAGTTGTAGAATGAAGTGGACGCCCATGAAGAGTAACTGTCTGCGCTGTCTTTTGCATAGATATCAAATACAATCCTTGACGCAGCATTTCCTTTAAAGGTAAACTCATTTACGCCTGTATTAACTGCAGTTACATTGCTTTCATTTTCGAACAATTCCGTAGTAAATGCTGCTGGCGTAATATAGCCAAAGGTATACTTCTTGTCACTCTTTACAGTCTTTTTGCCGCCGTCAACCGTTGTTGCCTTGAGCTGTACATTCTTTGCCGCACCATTTACATTTACTATCCATTCATTATCTTCTCTTTGTGGATTTAAGTTCTTGTTTCCTGTCACAGTATACAGGCTGCTGTCAACAACTTTTCCATTTTTATCCAGAACAACTACATAGCTCTCATCTGCCTCCTTAGCTGTTGCTGCTGTCAGTTCTTTGTTTGATTTTGGTCCCTTGGCAAGATAAATCTTTCCAAGCTCCAAATACTCATTGGTAATCTCTACTGGGAAATCCGCATAATTTTTATTTCCTGTATAGTCATTTGCTCCTACGCGGATAATAAAGGTGTTGTCCTCTGCATCATATCCTGCCTTAAAGCCTTTTGCGATTGTTACTTTGTTGTTCTTGATAGATACATGGCTCTTGAGTTGTTCATTTCCATATATTGCAAGCGATTTATTATCTACTGTCAGAAGTTCATATGTAAATTTCTGTGATGCTGCTTTCTTACTGGTTGCATACTCGCCATATCCAGTTGGTTTCACCGTGATTGAAACTGCTTTGTTCAATACTGCAACCTGTGCCGGCACAGATGCGTCAATACGCCTTATACTATCCACTACTGTGATTGGTACTGTCGCTGTTGCCTGGTACATTGTCTGACCATTTGTATCATCAGACTCTGCCTCTGCATAAAGAATGACATTGTATTTGCCAGGAGCTGTTCTGCTGTTTACACTAACATAAACTTCCTTTGTTTCATTGTCTACCGATGCAGTAATACTACTTACTGCTACATTATTGCTGTTGAGTACAACGATATCATCCTCATCGATCGTCAAATGGCTCGCATTTTTGCTGTACTTAACCACTGCGGCAAGCACACCTTGCTGTCCTGAGAAAATCTTGGTGGTCTTCTTAGTCACACCAAGCTTATCCTCATAGTAGGCGTTTCTTGTCTCAAAGGTCTTTGCCTTATCCTTGCCAAACGCTACAATGCTGTCATCGGAAAGCTTAGCGCCTGCTGTATCTGTAATAACAGTCACGCCATCCTTTACAATTACCATTCTTGCAGTGAAGTCATACTTCCATTTTGTCTCTGCCTTAAATGGATCGGGCACTGTATTTACATCAATGCTCTTTGTAATAGAAGCTTCCCCGTTGTTTTTCTTAAAGTAGTAAAAGGTCTTGTTTGTTGGGGAACCTGTTGGCGCCGTTCCTGACTGTGCATTTACAGTTACTTCATAGTACAGGTTATTATAGTTTAGCTTGTTTACATTGGCATTTGGTGTCAATGTAAGAACGATATTTCTGAATCCCTGTACAGGGCTTTCAATTTTTGCAAGCTCCGGTTTTGCCAGTGTTGTCTGTACCTTAAATGTCAATAGGATCTTCTCTGGATCTGCCTTAGAGTACACCTTAACCTCTGCCAATTCCTCTTTCTTTGGTGTGGTGATCTGCATCTTTCCGTTTGCAAACCCTACCTGAACCTCTGCATCTGTTGTTGTTGCCGCGCCATCTGTTATCACCTTTGCACTGGCTGCCAGCAAGCTATCCAGATTTGCCGGATTGGTTGTAATCTCATACCCTGTTGTGATATCTGCCTGAAGCTTCAAGGTTTGATTGTTTTTCACACCCTTGATTGTAATATTTGATGCTGTATCTTTGATGGTTACATTGACTACGCCTGCAAGCACTTTCTTTGTTTTTCCTGGTGTTGTCTCTGTTGCAGGAATTGACTTGATAGTATAGAGTTCTACTGCAAAGGATTTTCCAGCATCTTTCCCGCTTGCTGTGACGATTAGTTTTGTCTTGTCCTCTGTGTCAATGACTGCTGTTGTGCCTTCTACTGCCGGCGCACCATCTTCATATACAATCTTTGCCTCTGCGATATTGAGCAAAGTATTAAGATTCTCTTTGTTTACAATACCAAGCTCAACTGTCTTGTTGTCTGCATAGTCAAGCGCTGCTGATGAAATTTCCTCTTTTGATGTATGCTCAACTACCTTGTAGTCAGCCGCTGCTTGTGCGATCGCAAATTCATTTTCTTCTTCCGTAACTTCAAAGCGATATTTTTTGTAGTCGTCAAGTTCGCCATTCAGTGAGCTTTCTTCCTTCTCACCGTCAACCATCTTATAAAGTTCCTGACCTGGCTTTAACCCGATAATTACGGTGTCGCCATAGCTAACATCTAAGCTATCGCCAGCATTCAAGCTGCCCTTTAATATTCCGTTTACCTTTATCATATTGGCAGCGGCAGAATCGTTTGTCAATGATACTGTGATATCTCTTGGAACTGCACGAATCTCCAACGTATAAGGAGTTTCTTCTGTCTTATAAGCTTCTGTGCCAAATGCGCCGACTGCGATCTTATAGCTGTAAGTCCATACTGCATTGATACCGCTTCCGCTCTTCTTTGCCTCGCCAATCTGTCTAAATGCCTTCACTGCATCTGTTTCACTAACTACAGCCTTATAATCCTGTGAAACTACTACTTCAAACTCTACTTCTGTAGCAGCGCTTTCTGGTACTTTATAGATACCACCTTTTCCTTCAACCGGAGTAATTCCAGAAGTTTTCACTGTAATGTCACAGTCTTCTCCTGCAACAAAGCTGATATACTTGTCGTTGTCTGCCTTCTTTGGTTCTGTCGCAATTGTGATTGTGACATCTGCTCTTGCTGTCTCTGCCGCAATTGTTGCGGTATACACGCCGCCTGCTTCTGTGAGTGTGACATTTTCTGGTGTAATTGTAATACCAGTACCTATTACTTTGCCTTCTTCATCCTTCTTCAACTGATATCCATCAAGGACATCTACTTTAAAGCTGAATGTTTTGCTCATTGTATATACTTTTTCTGTATATGCGCCGCTCTCAGGAGCTGTTATTGTAACTTCTGCTGTATCGTCTGTGGTTACTGCAAAGCTGTTTGCCTTTTCAGGATTCAGTTTTGTTGTAATGCTGATTGCACAATTTTCTGCTGTAATATTTGATAAAGTATAAGCGCCTGTTGTTTCATCAGCTGTTAATGTCTTTCCGCCGGCTGTCACCTTATCTAAAATATAATTTGTATTTTCTTCCAGATTAATCTTGAAAGATACGCTTCCGCCCTCTGTGACGCCTGCTTTTAATGTTATATTTTCTGCAGCTGTGAATGAAATTGGTGTATCATCTGTGCCATCTGCTTTCAGCGGTGTTATTGATTTCAGCCCTTCTGCCTTTGAAACAGTCACGTCATATGTTGGTATTGGTGTTGCGACAGGCTTAATGAATTGTGTATTATGTACACTGCTGATGGTGTATTCATCATAAGTTCCGTTTATGCCTTCTATTTCCTCGCAAGGAACACCAAATCCATATTCTCCATCTTCACTAGCTGCATTTTTAAGAACTGCATTTCTTTTGCCTTCTGCGGGATTCAGTTTTACCTTGTATTCAGTCCCCTTAAACTGTTTAACTGTAACACTCTCACCGCTTGCCGAAGTAATGGCTGATGTTGCTGATACAATTATCGAATCATCTGTTGATGATACAATTGCTGCGTCTCCGCTCCATACAAGTGTAAACTGATAGGTCTGTCTTCTTGCATAAATACAAACTGTATAATTGGTAACAGGTTTTGTTTCACTACCATTAGTAATCGTTGCATCACCTGTAATAATATAGTTCCCATTTGATCCAGCATCTGCATTATCAGATGTTATTTCTGCTGGATCATCGCCTGCTGCTGCCTTGGATACATACTCAATTGCTACTGGATTGTCTTCAATTAATTCTGAGTTCTCTTTTTCTTTAACTTTCAGATAAATCTTTTCGCCTTTTGCAATATCAAGACCTTCTGCAGGTACTGCTACATAATCTTCCTCATTTGCAGAATCTGTAAAGGAATATTTCAGTACGTCGATATTTGCATCTGTTGGGAAGTCAAAATGAACAGTAGTTGCCACTTCTACAGCGATTTCATCTTTAGTATCTTCTGCCCTCACTGTCACTGCATAAACTTTTCCAGCTGCAGTATTCACAGCGGCTACGGATACTGTTGTGCTATCTGCTGTTGTAAGTGTAACATTCTTTACAGAAGTCTTTTCTGCTGTTGGTGTGATTAACAGATAATATATCTTTCCAGCATCAAATTTAAGCGGATTCTCAGTAGCTGTTAAGTCAATTGCTGTATACGCACTTGCTTCTGCATCTGCATCTGTGCTGTACTTTATTGTCACATCGTCACTTGTGCCCTCTGCAAATGTGATTGCCTTTTCTGTCACTCTCTTAGCGGAAATATTAATATCACGCTCTGATACCGCTGTATCTGCCTCATATTTGTAGATGCCGTTAGCATCTGGCTCGATTATCTTCTTTTCAGGTTCGCTGTCCTCTCCCTCACCTGGAACAGAATAACTTACCTCGATATCAATTCTTTCATTCTCGCCTTTGTCTGCTGCTTCAGGTACCACAAAGTAAATTGTCTGGCCTTTTTTCAGTGTATCAATTGCGGTTCCAATTGTTGCAGTTCCTGTCAATTCATCTAGTGTTGTAGGTGCCGCTGCTGTTGACGCCTGTGCCAGATACTTGATCGTGCCAATATTTGCTTTGTCACTCTCCTCTGCCTTCAGTGTAACAGAATATGTCTTATCTTTTGTTGTTACGAAAATTGTCACTACTGGAAGTGTGTTATCCTCTGCTGGTTTAAGCTCTGCTGTAACCGATGCAGAAATTGTATATTTTTCATTCGCTGGCGATATTACTGTTTTTGTTCCTTCAGCGCCTACCTGATATTCAACCTTATCAATCAGCTTTTCATCCGCTGGGTTTACTGTAAATACAATATCCTTCCCTGCTTCTGCTTTCTTGGTTGCCTCATCTGGCTGATTATCGCCTTCATATACGATTGTTGCGCTTCCATCTTCTGTGATGTCCTCTGCAACCGTCACATATGATTTATCCTTTAAAGTAATTGTTATGGTGATATCATTTGTAATCTCATTGCCGCTGTTTGTAATGGTATAAGTGCCATCTTCTTCTGTAACTGTTACGTTTGTATTTTCACTATCTGCACATGTTACAGATGCAATGCATTTCTCTGCGTCAACAGGAACAGCCGTAAAGCTGATATCTGTTTTGTCTATTGTAATGTTATTCCCGTCTGCATCTTGTGCAACCGAACTGTCAAAATCAATCGTTACAGCATCAAGCCCTGCTTCTGTAGCTCCATCCATTACTTTTACAGTCACTTTTTTCGGTTCATACTCTGGTGCTTCCTCTGCAGTAACTGTAACCGAAATCGTCGTATCTGCTGTAATTTCGCCAATCTTGTATGTTACGCCATCAGCTTCTGGAGTTTTTGGCGTGTTATTTACTGTGACAGTTGCTGTGTAACCTGTATCTGTTGTCACTTTCAGGACGAAATACTTATTATTTTGATCTGATAGTGTTATATCATTATATGTAGAATCTGTCTTTTCCCATGCTGTGTCTGCTGTCGTCGTGTCAGCGTCAGCAACCCATCCATAGTAAACAGATGTCAGTTTGCTTTCTGTATCTGTGACATTCAGACTTACCTTGGGAGTTGATGTTGATTCATCTGCTTCCGCCTCTAATGTAAGGGTGTAGGTTTTGCCGCCCTCTTCCCTTTCCAAATCTGCATCTGCTACAGTGACTTTATAACCTAAATTCCGCAAAAAATTATAACGAGGCTAATGATTTTAGGCTTAA
>CAJUKA010000068.1 GCA_910586585.1 uncultured Lachnospiraceae bacterium | reverse complement strand
AGAGCACGCGGCTGTTAACCGCGGGGTTGTTGGTTCGAGCCCAACTCGGGGAGTTTTTATAAAATAAAAGAATAATATAAGAAAATAAACTTCTGAAATTTGTAATAAAATACAAATGATATGAATAAAATGTAATATGGCGACTTAGCCAAGTGGTAAGGCGTGGGACTGCAACTCCCTGATCGTCGGTTCAAATCCGTCAGTCGCCTTTCAAAAAACCTCGAAAATAAATATTTTCGAGGTTTTTTCTATCATAAGAATTTGGTATACCATTTAGACAAGAGCAATACGAAAGGCTTCAATATGAAAAAAATATTAGTTATAGAAGATGATTTGGCGTTGAGTACTGGATTGTGCTTTGAGCTGGATATGAGTGGTTATTTAACAGTAGCTGCATATAACTGTCAAAAGGCTCGTCTTTTCTTACAAAATGAGCGTTTTGACTTGATAGTTTTGGATGTGAACCTTCCAGATGGAAATGGATTTGACTTTTGCCGTGAGGTGAAATTATCTTTGCCAGAGCTTTTGATTATTTTTCTAACTGCAAATGATATGGAACAGGATGAATTGAATGGATTTGAACTTGGGGCAGAGGACTATATTGCGAAGCCTTTTAACATGCAAATATTGAAGCACCGTGTAGAAGCAGTACTGCGCAGAGCAAATTCAAGTGCAAAAAATAGTTCCGATTATTATGAGGACACACGATTGCAGTTAAATTTTGCTGCATTGACAGCCGTCTGCAATGGTAAGAAGCTGGCTATTACGCCAAACGAATATAAATTACTTCGGATATTAATTACAAACACTGGAAATCTTGTCACGCGGCATACTTTGTTAGAAAAACTTTGGGATTGTGATGGGAATTATATAGATGACCACACGCTGACTGTGACCATGAACCGACTGCGTGCTAAAATAGAGACAGAAGGTTATTCCTATATCCAAACGGTAAGAGGAATGGGGTATATATGGACAGGGGCGAGGAAGCAATGAAGCAGATACTATTAAAAGATATATTTGAAAAATCTGTTTTGACAATAATAGCGATAGTTCTTGTGGCGATAAGTATATTCTGGGAGTATTTTCCCATGGCGGCAGTCAGAATCATTCTGTTGGGGTTTGGCATCATAATGATTTTGCTAATATGGTTGTGGAGTCAAAAAGAGTGGCGGTGGCAGTCTGATTTTGCAAACAGTATTTGTGAGGCATTGGATACACTAATGGACGATCAGGAGCTGAAAAATTATCAGCCTTATGAAGATTCTATGGTCTCTAAAATACAGGGAAAATTATTGCAGTATCATGAGAAAATGCAGGAGGGGCAATGGCAAAGTATACAGGACAAGCAAACAATTCAGGAGCTAGTCAGTGATATTTCCCACCAAGTTAAAACACCAATTGCAAATATTAGGATGTTTACAGGAATATTGCAGCAGCACTCTTTATCCAGCGAAAGACGAACTGAATTTCTAAATACAATGACAATACAAATGAATAAGCTGGATTTTCTCATGCAGTCGCTTATCAAAATGTCTCGCTTAGAAACAGGTACTTTTGTCCTTCATATTGGAAATTTGAGTCTGTATGATACAATCGCACAATCAATCAATGGAATTTGGGCCAAAGCGGATTCTAAAAAAATTCAAATTGATGTGGAATGTGATAGCCATATTATGGCAGAACATGACGCAAAGTGGACGGCTGAAGCATTGGGAAATATTTTGGATAATGCGGTAAAATATACACCAACAGGAGGAGAAATTCATGTGCGTGTTTTGCCTTGGCAGTTTTATGTTCGTATTGATATTGAAGATAATGGTATTGGAATTCCCAAGAAACATTACCATGATGTGTTCAAACGTTTTTATCGCGCACAGGAAGTTGTCCAAGAAGAAGGTGTTGGCCTTGGATTATATTTGTCGAGATGTATTATTACACATGAGAAAGGCTATATCACTGTCAAATCAGAGGTTGGGAAGGGAACAGTATTTTCTGTATTTTTGCCTGCAAGCGGCGAGGGGATAAATCAATGGAAATCATAGTTATCAAAAATCTGAAAAAGTATTTTGGGAGCGGTGAAAATCAGGTGAAAGCACTTGATGGGATTGATCTTTCAATGGAAAGAGGGAAAATGACTGCGATTATTGGCGCTTCAGGATCTGGAAAAACTACACTTTTCAATGTGATAGGCGGTTTGTATCGTCCAACAGAGGGGACTGTCATCGTGGACCAACACAATTTGGCAGAACTGTCAGAAGAGCAATTGACGATTTTTAGAAGGCGAAAAATTGGATTTATTTTTCAGGATTACCGATTGGTTCCAGAGCTGACAGTACAAGAAAATATTTTGTTTCCGTTAGCGTTGGACGACAACCGGATCAATCAGCCATTTTTTGATAAAATTATAACGCTTCTTGGATTGAATGAGAAGCTGGATGCATTTCCTTATATGCTTTCTGGAGGACAACAGCAGTGTACTGCAATAGCCAGGGCATTCATTACAAAACCATCTGTTATTTTAGCGGACGAGCCTACGGGAAATTTAGATGGAAAGACAAGCCAAAATGTGGCACGCATGTTGAAAATGATATCATTAAGTTTGCACCAGACATTGGTGATAATCACACACAAATTAGAACTTGCCCAGCTTGCAGATGATGTCATACAAATTCGAGATGGCCGCATTATCAATAAAAATTAGCAGCATGTACGAAATACGATGCTATGGGAAAATGCGAATACAGAACCAAAATTGAGCGCGTCGGCGCTCAATTTTTTTAGGGTACAAAAATGTACCTTTTTTGTACCTTTGTGGTAACATTGGAATGTTATAGTATATGTAGCAGAAAAAATGCGCGGTGAGAATTTGAAGGAGGCTAAAAATGAATGATATGTTGAGAACATTGACGCGCCGTAGTTTTGTTTCTAGTAGGCTGCGAAATGTGATTGCAGTGTTGGCGATTGCAATTACGGCAGTTCTTTTTACATCTGTTACGACAATTATGTTTGGAACAATACAGTCAATTACGCTTATGATGCAGATGCAAAAGGGAAGCAAATCTGATGGGGAATTTCGGAATATGACGGCGGCACAGTTTGAAATGATGAAGGAATCAGAACTGATAAAACAGGCTGGTTTGCGGATGCCTGTAGGTTTTTTGGAAAATACAAACCGCCATAATGTAGAATTTGATGTAATGGACAAAGTTCAGGCGGAATTGACCTTTTGTTTTCCAAGTCATGGAACCATGCCGCAGAAAGCAAATGAAGTCGTTGCATCAGATAGGGCACTTCGCGATTTGGGGGCAGATGCAGAGGTCGGTGAAGAGCTGATAATTGCATTTACGGCTCATGGACAGGCATATCATTTACCAGTAATTGTTTCTGGATGGTATGAGTCGCCGCATGATCAGATGAGTATGATGTGGGCAGGAACATCATTTCGAGACGCTTATCCAGAAATATTTGAATATACGTATGATAAAGATGGCGCTAGTGCAGGGACTTATTATTCTGATTTTTTAGCAACAAGTACAATTGGACTGGAACAAAATATAGAAAATTTATCTCGTTCACTTGGAGGAAATCCAGATGATATTGAAGCTGCCAATTTCCTTCCGGCAGTGGTAAATCAAACAACACATCAAAAAACGAATATTGAAATGACAGTAATCGCGATGGTGTTTGTAGCATTGTTTATGTTTTGCGGGTATTTGTTGATTTACAATGTGTTTGATATCGCAGTTATGCAGCAAATCCGCCGATATGGTCTGTATCGAACAATTGGGATGAGCAAACGGCAGGTCAAACACCTAATGAACTGTCAGACAGTTTGGCTTTCTGGTATTGGGACTCCAATTGGTCTACTGATTGGTTTTTTGATAGGAAAAGCAGTTATGCCAATTGTGATGCATACGTTTGTCAATGAGTATTCTAATATTCCAGTAAAAGTATCGCCATCACCTGTTATTTTTGCTGGTGCAGCTTTTTTTACAGCTTTTGTGGTATGGATAAGCACGAAAAAACCTGTAAAGAAGGCAGTCAATATTTCGCCTGTTGAAGCATTTCATTATGTAGAAACCAGCACGGGAAAATGTAAAGAGAGAAGAAGTGCATTTGGTGCGAGTCTCTCAAAACTGGCTTGGTCAAATTTAGGGAGAAACAAAAGGCGCAGCGTTTTCATTATTATATCACTGATGTTGTGCATTATATTGCTAAATTGTGCAGGGACTGCGGCGGGCAGCGTAGATGTTGAAAAAATGACAGATTATATGATACGTACAGATTTTGCAGTAGTGAATGCAGTGAGCATGAATGTTATGGAAGGGTTTACAAGCAGAACAGAAGCGCTAAAAGAGAAGACAATCGAAGAAATCGCCGCGCAGCCTGGGGTAAAAGATGCGGTAACAGTCTACAAAAATACCCTGGAGGATACAAATGTCACTTATCAATTTGACTATGTATCAATGCTTGGAGACAAGGCATTTATTACAGAGCGCGATGAGTATGCTTCGATTTCACGGCTGCATGATGGAGAGGGCAGAGCATTTGGAATTGGAGATGACAAACGCCCTGTTTGTAATGTATATGGCATGGAAGAGGTGTCAATAGCGCGTATGGATTTGCGGGAAGGAGAAACCAACCCAGCAATTCTTTATCAGAAAATGCTAAATGGGGAAGGGATTCTTGTAGGAGTAAATGTAAATCGTGCAGATATGTCTTTGAATGATTTTTTGGACGTGATTCATGTAGGGGAAGAGATTCAGATATATAAAAACGGGCAGCTTGTTAAGGAATTGCCAGTATTGGCAAAAGCAGCAGTCAACGGAGATGATGTGGAGATCGGAACAAGTTGCAATGGGATGATTAAAGTTGGGGGCGATGGGCCGCTGTTGTATCTTCCTTCCAGCATTTATTGCCAATTGTATGATGAACCGGCTATCTATAAATATTCATTTAATGTAGAAAAAGAGAACCAGGCAGATATGATAGCTTTTTTGGAACATTATATGCAGAATATAGATACAAGCATCAATTATCTTTCTGCGGAATCTGCACGTGAGAGTGCGGTGTCAATGCGTAGTCTGATACAGTTTGTAGGAGGGCTTATCGGGAGTATTTTTGGAATTGCAGGAATTTTGAACTTTATCAATATGATAATTACAACGGTGCTGACCAGGCGCCGTGAATTTGCAACAATGCAGAGCATCGGCATGACAACAGCACAACTGACAAGAATGATGATTTATGAAAGTTTGTATTATGCAGGAGGCGCCTGTGTGTTAGGGCTTGTGGGGGCTGTTCTTGCAAGTATGATTTTGGTGAAAGGAGCTGTCAGAAGTATCTGGTATTTTACGTTCAGGTTTACGTTAGTTCCAGCGATAGGAGTGTGTGCTGTATTTATCATTTTGGCAGCAATCATTCCAGTTGTTTCATTGAAGGCATTTCATAAAGACAGTATTGTGGAGCAGCTTCGCATCGCAGAATAATTTGGTATTATGATAGTTTGTAAAGGAGAACGGTATGGAAAGTGTTTTAAAAACAGTAGGACTGAAAAAGTACTATGGTAAAGGGGATACAATGGTAAAGGCTTTGGACGGGATTGATTTGGAGATTGAGCGCGGGAAATTTACGGCAATTATTGGGACTTCTGGAAGTGGAAAATCAACGCTGCTCAATATGTTAGGAGGGCTTGATATACCGACTGAAGGAAGTATTAGGATTGGAACTACTGCCCTGGAAAAATTAAACAGTGAACAGGCGACAATTTTTAGAAGAAAGCAGATTGGTTTTATTTTTCAAAATTATAATTTAATCCCAGTGCTCACTGTTTGGGAAAACATCGTTTTTCCTATCTCGTTGGATAGGCAAAAGCCAGATAAGGATTTTATCATGAAAATCATGAAACTCTTGGGATTGGAGAAAAAAATGGATACCTTGCCGGGAAATCTTTCCGGCGGACAGCAGCAGCGTGTGGCGATTGCACGTGCATTGGCTTCTAAGCCCGCGATTATTCTGGCAGATGAACCAACGGGGAATTTGGATTCCAACACAAGTGACGATGTGATTGGGCTATTAAAAATGACAAGTCAGCAATTTCATCAAACGATAGTGATGATTACGCACAATCCAGAAATTGCACAGATGGCAGATAGAATTGTACGGATAGAGGATGGACGAATTGTTGCATAAAAATATGTTTGTATCGAAAGGCAGTTTGCAAAAAGCGACTGTCTTTTTTATGCACAGACCCGTGCAGGGAAAAAAGCCGCTCAAGCGGCGCACGGGTCGCGCGGCGAGTAGGGGAAGATAAACCTTCCCGACTCGACTGTAGAAAAACATACGTTTGCTAATTTGGAAGTTTATTGCGGTTGCATATAAAAGCAGTTTCGTGTAAAATAAAATGCAAAAGGCGATTCTTAGAATCGGTACTCATTGTTTATAGGTTATTGGAGGAGATATGCAGACAAGAAGAATACGAACGTTACATAAAATTATTACACTGCTTTTAATTATAACGATTTTATCATTTACAGTTGCGGGAGCATTTGGAGCCTTATATTTAAGAGAAGTTAGGGAGGTCAGCCGCCTTCAGAGTGAAAAAGAACAATATCAAAAAGAACAGTTTGAAAGGGAGCAGCAGCTTGCATCAGGGCAGGTTTTGCCAGCGATATCTTCAGATGTGACAGACAAACCAGCAATGGGAGGCCCCCAGGCAGGACTTGCAGGCACAGAAGACCCAGAATCTGCAAATGAGGTAGCTGGCGCTGGAGAAGACAGCATGGATGATGTCAGTGCTGTAGAGCTTTCAGAACTGATTCAGTCCAAAGAAAGTGAAGTGGAGCAATCTATTAAAGATCGCATGAAGGAACTTGTGACAGATGAGGACGGAAGCCCGTTAAAGATGCTGCGCTCATTCTTTCCCGAGAATTTAATCTATTATTTTGAGGAAGAGTATGTTTTTGCGCCTGTTCTTGACAATGTTAAAAAGCATTCTCTTCTTGATGAAAATTTTGTGAAAACGGATGATGGGCAGATGCAGTATGTTGAGAATGGAACTGTTTTGTCGCACAAGGGTATTGATGTTTCAAAATATCAGGGGGATATCGACTGGAATGCGGTAAAAGAAGATGGTGTTGAATATGCATTTGTAAGATTGGGGCTGCGTGGGTATGAGTCAGGCAAGATTGTGATTGATGAATACTTTGAGAAAAATATGCAAGGTGCAAACGCTGCTGGTGTGAAAACAGGAATTTATTTTTTTACGCAGGCAGTGACAGTCGAGGAGGCACAGGAAGAAGCAGAATATGTCATACAAAATATAGCCAATTATGATGTGAAGTATCCAATTGTGTTTGACGTAGAACGAATTGCAGGAGGGAAGGGACGTGCAGACGGACTAACCCAGCAGGAGCGTACAGATATCACAATTGCTTTTTGTGAAGCAATCAAAGCGGCAGGCCATACGCCAATGATTTATGGAAATGTTGTATGTTTCACACGGCTGCTTGATATGACACGGCTAAATGATTATGACAAATGGTATGCATTTTATGATGATTACATGTATATGCCATATGATGTGAGCTGCTGGCAGTATACAGAAAAGGGCAAAGTAAACGGAATCGCAGGAGAAGTTGATCTCAATATATCTTATAAAACATGGTAAAGCCGAGGGAACACAGGAAAAAATTTGAAATGGGTGATAACGGTCGCGCAGCGACTCAATAAGGTCACAAAGGCGCATGAGAGAAATTTTGAAAGAAAATTTGTCTCAGATAAGATGCGCCGAAGGGACATTATCTTAAGAGCGGTCGCGCAGCGACTCAAATTAGAAGGGGGAATTGAAATGAGCAAAGAAATTGAAAAACTGCAGCAAATGATTGATGAGAGCAGCCGCATTGTGTTTTTTGGCGGAGCGGGCGTATCCACAGAAAGCGGGATTCCTGATTTTAGAAGTGTTGACGGACTTTATAATCAAAAGTATGATTATCCTCCGGAAACGATTTTAAGCCATACATTTTATATGAAAAAACCAGAGGAGTTTTTTCGGTTTTATCATGACAAGATGATTGCCCTTGGTGCCAAACCTAACGCGGCACATAAAGCAATTGCCAAATTAGAAGAGAAGGGAAAGCTTACAGCAGTTGTCACACAAAATATAGATGGACTTCACCAGGCAGCAGGCAGCAAAAAGGTTCTGGAGCTTCATGGTAGTGTGCTGCGCAATTATTGCGAGAAGTGCAGAAAGTTTTATGATGTGGAAACAATTGTAAACACTTCTGGAGTGCCAGTTTGTACATGCGGAGGAAGGATTAAGCCAGATGTAGTATTGTATGAGGAAGGACTTGACCAGAAAATATTGCAGGAATCGGTGCGCGTGATCAGTGAGGCAGATATGCTGATTATCGGGGGAACCTCGCTTGCAGTTTATCCGGCGGCTGGGCTGATTGACTATTATCAGGGAAGCAGGCTGGTGCTAATCAACAAAACACCAACGCAGCGGGACACCAAGGCGGATTTGGTAATCACAGGAAGCATCGGAGAAGTCTTCTCGCAGATAAAAGTGTGAAAAGTATTAGGAAGTGGTGTGTATGGGATACGAATACGAAGTTGGAGATATTGTGAAGCTTAAAAAAAAGCATCCATGTGGTAATTTTGAGTGGGAGTTATTGAGAGTGGGGGCAGATTTTAGGCTAAAATGCGTGGGATGCGGGCACCAGATCATGCTTCCCAGACGACAGGTAGAAAAATCAACAAAAGGATTGCGGAAAGCGTAGCTAGAAAAACGGAAAATTATTCTAAAACCCTTGCTAAATTGCTTAAAATATGCTATCATAAATTTTCGTGATATATAAGTTCCTTGCTTCTTCATTGAGGAGAGGCCAGAGACCAAAAGGAGGTAACAAAATGAACAAGTATGAATTAGCCGTTGTTGTCAGCGCAAAGCTTGAGGATGATGACAGAGCAGCTACCATTGAGAGGGTAAAAAATATTATTACCAAACATGGCGGCACAATTACAAACGTAGACGAGTGGGGCAAGAAGAGACTTGCTTATGAAGTGCGTAAAATGAAAGAGGCTTTCTATTATTTCATCCAGTTTGATGGCGAAGCAACTGTTCCGGGCGAAGTAGAATCAAGAGTTCGTCTTATGGAAAATGTTGTCAGATATTTGTGTGTTAGACAGGACGAGAAATAGAGTATGCGCCTGTCAGACCTAAGATAAAGGCAGGGTGCAGAGTGGGAGAACTTTAAAATATGAATAAAGCGATTTTAATTGGACGTTTAACAAGAGACCCGGAGGTTCGGTATACACAGGGTGAAAGCCCCATGGCAATTGCAAGATACACACTTGCAGTTGATAGAAGATTTAACCGTGGCAATGATGAGAACACAGCAGATTTTATTCCCTGTGTTGCATTTGGCAAGGCTGGTGAATTTGCAGAGAAATATTTTCGCAAAGGTACCAAGCTAGGTGTTGTGGGCCGTATCCAGACAGGCAGTTATACCAATAAGGATGGTGTGAAAGTTTATACCACAGAAGTTGTTGTTGAGGAACAGGAATTTGCTGAGAGCAAAAACAGCAGCAGTAGTAATAATTCCGAAGGAAATTATGGAGGCGGCTTCACAGGAGGCAGCAGCCAGCCAGCAGCACCAATGGGTGCTGGCGATGGTTTCATGAATATTCCAGATGGAATTGATGAGGAGCTGCCGTTTAATTAAGAATCTGTTTGAAAAGATTGAAAGAATAGGAGGCTTTTATCATGGCTTTTAATAAAACTGAAAAAGCTGATTCTCCAATGAAGAGAAGAGGCGGGATTCGCAGAAGAAAAAAAGTATGCGTATTTTGCGGCAAGGACAATGTAATTGATTATAAGGATACTGCAAAGTTAAAGAGATATGTATCTGAGAGAGGTAAGATTCTTCCTAGAAGAATTACAGGAAATTGTGCAAAGCATCAGAGAGCTTTGACAGTAGCAATTAAGCGTGCACGTCATTTAGCATTGATGCCTTATACAATAGATTAATTGGTATACAAGCGTACAAGGAAAGAAATCAGCCTTGCTTACTGTGCCTAGCACAATAAGCAGGAATTCTGTTTCGTTTGATGCAGAAAAGACTAATAGACCGCGATACGGTTTGTTGGTCTTTTTCTATATATGGCAAGACTTTAAAGGCGTCGCGCAGCGACTTATGTATTCTCGGAGTTTCTTTGTGCCTGGTTGTGTGAGATGATTTTTTGTCAGATGTGCATCAATTTATGAGGCGTACGTGGAACGTACGTTGATGAAATTGATGTGCGTATGGCGGAAAATCAACCACACAGGCAGGTGCAAGAGAGATTCCGGGAGTACATATAATAATAAGGAGGACTGCAAATGATTGAAGCAATTCATTTGAGCAAACGTTTTGAACGCAGCATCAAGCAAGGGAAAAAGACAAAAAAAGAAGAATTTTTAGCAGTTGATCAGGTGTCGCTCAAAGCGGAAGCAGGGGAAATTGTTGGTATTTTGGGGCCGAACGGGGCAGGAAAAACAACACTTTTACGAATGCTCGGCATGTTGATGACACCAACACAAGGAGAAATTCAGATAAAGGACATGTCCGGAAATAATATCACAGATATCACAGCAAAAAAAGCTGCCATCGGTTATTTGTCCGGAAATACGAAGCTTTATCAACGATTCTCCATTCGGGAATATCTTCAGTTTTTAGGACAGATTTACGAATGTTCAGAACAGGAAATAAAGGAACGCATAGACAAAATTATAGACATTTTGGATATGGGAGCGTTTGCGGATAATCATATCGGAAAACTTTCGACTGGCCAGACGCAGCGTGCTTCTATAGCAAGATGCCTGATGGCAGATCCGCTGTTATATATTTTAGATGAGCCTACACTTGGACTTGATATTTTGAGTGCAGATGCGATTATCCGCTTTATGAAAGAACAGAAGAGCAGAGGACGAACAGTATTGTATTCCACCCATTATTTGGAAGAAGCAGAGGTATTGTGTGACCGTATTTATATGATTTGCAGCGGACGCATTGCAGCGCATGGTACACCAGAGGAGCTGAAAAGGCACACAAACAGCCAAAATCTTCGTGCAGCTTTTCATTCAATTTATGCGGATACATTAGAGTGGAGGAACAATGAAGAAAATTAGTGTTTTAGTGAAAAAAGAAGTTTTGGAAATACTGAGAGATAAAAAGACATTAATAATCATGGTGCTGGTTCCAATACTTCTCTACCCAGCGATTATCTTTGGGATGTCTACAGTAATGTCCATGATTATGCAGTCCCAGTCTGAGAAGACGCACACCGTATGGTATGAAGCGCAAGATCAAGAATTTATTGAAGTATTCGAAGATATTTATCACAAAAACCAAGAGGAATTAGACTTTGAAATTGCCTTTGTGTGTGTATCTGATCAAAAGTTAGAAGGAGAATCAGGCGTTCAACTGGATTTTTTGGAAGAAGGGGAAACAATACAAGTAAGGGCAGAATATAATTCTGCAAATCAGGATTCCAGATATACAGAAGATGCCATACAGGAATTATCAGAGCTTTATCGGGAACAGCTTTTGTCACAGAATTTGGAAAAAGCAGGGCTTTCTGAAAACTTTCTGCACCCTTTATCATATGAAGCAGTAGACGGTTCAACAGCTTCAGAAACTGTAGGCGTGAGTATCGGTGGCTCAATGGGAATGCTGCTTATCACAATGATATTGATGGGGGCATTTTATCCTGCGGTAGACATAACGACTGGTGAAAAAGAACGCGGTACTTTGGAAACGCTGCTGACACTTCCCGTTACAAATTTTCAGATGATCATGAGCAAATATATAGCTGTTTCAATGTTCTCTTGCATAACGGCCGTTATTTCACTTATTTCTCTTGGCGGTGTGGTCGGACTTATGATGACATCGCTGCCAGAAGATGCTATGGGAGGAATGGAGCAGATCGCATTTGGGGTATACTTAAGCTATATTCCAGTGCTATTGTTGGTAATGATAACAACGTCAATGCTGATTACAGCGCTTAGTATGTGTTTTTGTATGTTTGCAAAGAGTACAAAAGAGGCAAACAATTATATAACACCTGTCATGCTTGTGGTAATGTTTGCATCTATGATAGGAATGATTCCCACAGTGGAGCTGGATTATAAGCTTGTTTTAATCCCGCTTGTCAATGTTTCTCTGTTAATCAAACAAGTATTTTCACAACAGATGGATCTGGTGCTGACAGGGATGACCATTTTTGTGAATATGGGGTATGGAGTGATTTTAATTGGCATTCTGGCCAAAATGTATGACAGTGAAGATATTTTGTTCTCAGATGGTTTTCGGAGTTTTCGAATTTTCCAGAAGCGTTCTGAGATTCAAAAAGGCACCATACCAGCAGTCGGCGACATTTTGATGTGTCTAGTGGTTGTTTTGCTTGCTATGATATATGTCAGCAGCATTGTACGCATTTTTCACTTTTTTGGCAGTTTAGTTGCCACGCAGTTGCTGATTTGCATTGTGCCCATCTTGGTCGTGTGGTATATGAAATCAGATGTCAAAAGCCTGTTTTGCTTGAATCGGCCGCGCGTATCGGCTGCTTTGGGGAGTATTTTGTTTTATATTGGTATATATAGTATTATGCTGGTTGTCAGTACCTTGCTTTCCGCAGTGTTTCAAGAAAGTGCACAGAATGTAGAAGAAACCTTTGCAGAAATTATGGAGCAGCCATTTGTGCTGCTGGTATTGGTGATTGCAGTGATGCCTGCGGTTGGAGAGGAATTGTTATTCCGCGGGCTTACGTTCGGAAGTCTTCGCGCCAATTATTCAACAAAGTGGGCTGTGTGTGTCTCTGCACTTATCTTTGGAGTATTTCATATGAGTATTGTGAAATTGATTCCGACAGCAATGCTAGGTGCCTGCTTTGCGATTGTAGTCTCAAAAAGCGGAAGTATTTTCTTGTCAATGTTGTTGCATTTTATCAATAATTTATTGTCTGTTGTTGCCATGAAATATCCAGAGAAAATAGAAAAGATATTTCCAATTTTGGCAAAATCAGAATTTAGCAGAATTGATTTTATATGTCTGCTTTTGATAGGCGTAGTGTTTGCGGGTGCTGGATATTTGGTTTTGAAAAAGAGTAGAATAAATCAGAAGCTATAGTACTTCATCAGGGCAGAAATGGAACTTGTTACTAGCGTGGAGCGTTAATACGGCGATATGATATGCAATAACAAATGTTATTATATTAAAAGCATGAGAATTCATGCGGAAATGGGGTAGAAATGGAATATTCAAAGGTGGTACAAAATTTTTTGCGATATGTAAAGATTGATACACAGTCTAAAGAGGAGTTTTCTGCAAATGTTCCTTCCACACAGAAACAAAGGGATTTGGCAAAACTTTTGTACAAGGAATTGAAAGAGCTGGGAGCAGAAAATGTACGATATGATGAGGAGCATAGTTATGTTTATGCAGTGATTCCGGAGAACATGAAAACCAAGAAACGTGTTCCTGCAATTGGCTTTATTGCGCATATGGATACATCCGAGGCTGTAAGCGGGGCAGATGTGAAACCAAGAGTGATTGAAAAGTATGATGGCAATGATATTGTTTTGGATGCAGAAAAGAATATTGTGACATTGGTATCAGAATTTCCGATGCTCAAAAAATGTATCGGAAAGAGTTTGATTGTGACAGACGGCAGCACACTTCTTGGCGGCGACGACAAGGCAGGGGTAGCTGAAATTATGGCGATGGCAGAACATCTGCTGAAACATCCAGAGATACAGCATGGAAAGATTTGCATAGGCTTTACACCAGACGAAGAAGTTGGAAATGGTGTGGAATATTTTGATATAAAAGGCTTTGGGGCAGACTTTGCTTATACAGTGGACGGCGGCGAGCTTGGTGATATGAGCTATGAGTGTTTTAATGCAGCAGGAGCAGTTTTGACCGTTACGGGAAAAAGCGTTCATCCAGGCTATGCGAAAAATATAATGAGAAATTCTATAAAGCTTGCATATGAATTTTTGGCGGCGCTTCCCAATGAGTGTCCGGAAAATACAGAAGGCTACGAGGGATTTTATCATGTGGACAGTATGCGGGGGACGGTGGAAGAAACCGTTGTAGAATGTATTATCAGAGATCATGATAAAGAAAAATTTGCGCATAGAAAAGAAGTTTTTCAGAAAACAGCAGAAAAATTAAATGAAAAGTATGGGAAAAATACATTTCAAGTAGAACTGACAGATTCTTACTGCAATATGCGGGAAATGATAGAAAAAGAGATGCACCTTGTAGACAATGCGGTTGAAGCCATGAAACGCGCAGGTGTGGAACCACAGGTATCGGCAATACGAGGCGGAACAGATGGCTCAAGATTGTCGTTTGATGGGCTTTTGTGTCCAAATCTTTGCACGGGTTCAGAGGGGCACCATAGCAGAAATGAATTTGCATGTATACAAGACATGGAAAAAATCGTTGAGATTTTATTAAATCTCATTGATATTTATGCAAATTTTTGAATATTATGCTAGGAATAGACAAAATCTGCTATGGAACTTTATACGATTTAATGTTATACTTAAGAAGTATGATAAAACTGCATAATTATGTAAGCCTTGAAACCATATAGCAGCAGAGTAGATGCGATTGGTGAGAAATCGGCATTTGAGTCAAAGTCTCAAAGGGGAATGAGTGCACTTTGCTGCTCTGATATGGAATATGGTTCAGGCAATAACGATTATATGCAGTTTTAACGGCAGGAAGTACACATTTTTAATGGAATACGCCTGACCGGGATTTAGATGGTTATAAAAGAAGAAAAGGTACAGATTTGACGTATCCCGAAACGCATTTGCGGGAGGTATAATACATGAAGCAGAAGGTGAAATTAAAAGGCCATTTGAAGTCGTATCTTCAGACGAACTTAATATTGGGGATGTTGTTGGCCTTAGTTAACGTAGGAATTTATTTGATCGATATGAGAGCGGGGATGTGTATTTCAGCTTTTTTGGTGATCTATCTGATTGCTATGAGCGCCTTGCTCTATAGAAATAAGCCTATGATTATAAATGAGTTCATTGATTTTGCAGCACGCTATGGGCAGGTACAGAAAAAGCTTCTCACAGAGTTGGAGCTTCCTCATGTTCTGATGGACGAAACCGGCAGAATTGTATGGATGAATACAGCGTTTGAACAGATTATACATAAAGATAAAAATTACAAAAAGTCCATCAGTACAGTATTTTCTTCTATAGTAAAGGACAAGCTTGATTTTGAGAAGGACACAGAGATAGAACTGGCGTTTGAAGAACATGAATATACGTTCAAAATGAAGCGGGTTTCAGTAAAGGATGTTTTTGATGACAGCGATTTGATAGAAAGCATAGAGGACGCAGATTTTTTGATAGCGGGGTATCTGTTTGATGAGACAGCGCTCAAACGTGCGCTTCGTGAAAATGATGAACAAAGCCTCGCAATCGGAATGATTTATATTGACAATTATGATGAAGCGCTTGAGAGCGTGGAAGATGTCAGAAGATCGCTTTTGATAGCGCTGATTGACAGAAAAATTAACAAATATATTTCATCTATTGACGGAATTGCCAAAAAAGTTGAGAAAGACAAGTATCTGATAATTATGCGAAAGAAAGCGCTAGTCAGTCTCAAAGAAACCCGATTTGACTTGCTTGAAGATGTAAAGACTGTCAATATTGGAAATGAGATGGCTGTGACGGTAAGTATTGGAATCGGGGTGGATGCGCCGTCGTATATTCAAAATAATGAGTTTGCACGCACTGCAATAGATCTTGCACTTGGCAGAGGCGGCGATCAGGCGGTAGTAAAATCTCCAGATTCGATAGTGTATTATGGCGGCAAGAGCCAGCAGATGGAAAAGAATACCCGTGTAAAGGCGCGTGTAAAAGCGAATGCTTTGCAGGAAATCATTACCAGCAAGGACAAAGTGCTGATTATGGGGCATCGTTTGGCCGACGCAGATGCATTTGGTGCAGCAGTCGGCATTAGCTGTATAGCGAGAGCGCTCGGCAGAAAATCACATATTGTCATCAATAGTATAACAGCGTCTGTGAAACCGTTAGCGGAGTTGTTTCGGGATAGAAATATCTATGAGGAAGATTTTATCATAAGCAGCGCGGATGCGATTGAACTTGCTGACAGCAATACGGTTCTGGTTGTAGTAGATGTTAATAAACCAAGCATAACAGAGTGTGCAGATTTAATCAAAAGCTGCAAGACGGTGGTAGTGCTTGATCACCACAGGCAAAGTTCTGAGGTTATAGAAAACGCCACGCTTTCTTATGTGGAACCATATGCATCAAGTACCTGTGAAATGGTTGCGGAAGTGCTTCAATACATAGCAGGCACTGTCAAGGTACGAAGCAATGAGGCAGACTGCATGTATTCCGGCATTATGGTCGATACCAATAACTTTACAGCAAAGACAGGCGTGAGAACGTTTGAAGCGGCGGCATTTTTGAGAAGATGCGGAGCGGACGTGACAAGAGTCAGAAAAATGTTCCGCGATGGTGCGTTAGAGTATAAAGCGAAGGCTGAGGCAGTCAGCAATGCAGAACTGTATAAGAATGCGTATGCAATGGGAATTTGTCCAACAGAAGGGTTGGAAAGCCCAACAGAGGTAGGCGCGCAGGCAGCAAATGAACTGCTAGGCATCAATGGCATCAAAGCAAGTTTTGTGGCGACGGATTATAATGGGAAGGTCTATATCTCTGCACGGTCCATTGATGAAGTGAATGTACAGATTATTATGGAACGTCTTGGAGGAGGCGGACATTTGAATATTGCAGGTGCGCAGATTGCAGATACTACACCAGAAAGAGCATTGTTTACAGTAAAATCAACAATTGATCAAATGATTGCTGAGGGAGCGATATAGCGTATTGACTATGTTTCAGTCAGGTTTATAAGCAGGCTTTGTACAGCAAATATCAATACAAAATACGGAAAGGACAAGCATACAATGAAGATAATATTATTGGAAGATGTGAAATCAGTTGGAAAAAAAGGGGAAATGGTAGAACTCAAAGATGGGTATGCCAGAAATTTTATTATTCC
Source organism: uncultured Lachnospiraceae bacterium (assembly GCA_910586585.1). Taxonomy (GTDB): domain Bacteria; phylum Bacillota; class Clostridia; order Lachnospirales; family Lachnospiraceae; genus COE1. The sequence goes on along the minus strand of CAJUKA010000068.1, from coordinate 5,596 downwards.
CAAAAAACTTGGAGTTGAGGCGACGGGCGAAAATATGAATACGCTCAAGCTTCAAAAGCAGAATGAAGAAAAGGTTGCAAAAGAGCTGCTTGAAGCAGCACAGACATTTGCAGCAGAGATTGAGAAAATGACAGTTAAGCTTGAGATTAAAGGAGGAGAAGGCGGCAGAACCTTTGGTTCCGTTTCTTCAAAGGAGATTGCAAAAGCAGTCAAGGAACAGTACAGCAAAGAGATTGACAAAAAGAAAATACAACTTAGCGAGGCAATCAAGACTGCAGGAGTGCATGAAGTGGCTGTGAAACTGCATCCCAAGGTAACTGCAAAGCTGAAAGTACATGTTGAGAGTGTCTAAAGATTGCGTGAAATAGAGAGAAAACTTTGCTTTTGGAAAGGAGTAAGGGTTGAAATATGCCTGAAATGGATGAGGCAGTATTAAAAAGGATTCTGCCCCACAGTATCGAGGCGGAACAGTCAGTAATAGGTTCTATGCTGATGGACAAGGAAGCGATAACCATCGCTGCGGAACAAATTAGCGGTGAAGATTTCTATGGGAAACAGTATGGAATCCTGTTTGATGCGATGCAGGATTTGAATGATGAAGGGAAACCAGTAGATTTGGTAACACTTCAGGAGCGATTGAAAGAAAAAGGGGCGCCCCCTGAAATATACAGCCTTGAATTTATAAGGGATGTTATGGGAGCAGTTCCAACATCAGCGCATATAAAGCATTATGCCGCAATTGTAGCTGAAAAATCAGTATTGAGGAAGCTAATTCGCGTCAATGAAGAGATTGCGAATCGCTGTTATGCCCAGAGTGATTCCCTAGAAGCGATTCTAGAGACTTCAGAGAAAAATATATTTGATATCATACAAAAGCGAAATAGCGGCGAATTTGTACCAATCCGCCAGGTTGTTATGAATGCTATGAATATGATAGAGGAGGCTTCGAAGAATAAGGGAGCAGTGACAGGCATTGCAACAGGGTTTTTGGATTTGGACTTTAAAACTGCTGGAATGCAGCCTTCGGATTTGATTTTGATTGCGGCGCGTCCTTCTATGGGAAAAACAGCTTTTGTATTGAATATAGCCCAGCACGTGGCATTTCACAGTGATAAGTCTGTGGTGATTTTTTCGCTAGAAATGTCTAAGGAACAACTGGTAAATCGTTTGCTGTCACTGGAATCAAAGGTAAACTCACAATCAATTCGAACTGGCAATATGAAGGATGATGAGTGGGAGCGCCTGATTGAAAGTGCTGATACTATTGGGAAATCAAAGCTTTTGATTGATGATACACCTGGTATTGGTATCGGAGAACTTCGTTCAAAATGCAGAAAGTTTAAGCTTGAGTATGATCTGCAAATGATTATTATAGATTACCTACAATTGATGACAGGCTCAGGAAAAAATGAGTCAAGACAACAGGAAATTTCAGAAATTTCGCGATCCTTAAAGGCATTGGCAAGGGAACTACATGTACCAGTTCTTGCGCTCTCGCAGCTTTCTCGTGCAGTTGAGCAGCGGCCGGATCACAGACCAATGCTTTCTGACCTTCGAGAGTCAGGAGCGATTGAGCAGGATGCAGATGTTGTGATGTTCATTTATCGTGATGATTACTACAATAAGGATACGGAATTAAAAAATGTGGCGGAAATTATTATCGCCAAACAACGAAATGGTGCCATTGGTACAATAAACTTAGCATGGCTGCCAGATTATACACAGTTTGCAAATCTTGCAAAGTAAGATTTTCATACATACATGGATACGGAAGGAAAGAAACGATTTCCTTCTCGATGATATTTACGAAAGAGGACATGGTAGAACATGCCCTCTTTTTGCTTATGCGCAGGGATTTCAAAGAAAATTAACAGTTTTTGCAGCATGTATTCTGTGCATAAGGAAGTAAACGCGAAGGCCGCATATGCTTCGCATGGCGAAGAGAGGGTAGAATGCAGTCCTCTTTCTCGATTAGAGCTAATGTTGCATGTTCACAGGAAAGGAGTTTAGAAGTGGTAAAGGAAAAGTATCTGATTAACGAAGCTGCAAAGGAGGTTCATGTGGAATCACATGTTCTTAGGTACTGGGAGGAGGAACTGAACCTGCCAATCAAGAGGAATGAGCAGGGACACAGAGTTTATACACAAGAGGATATAGACAGATTTGTGAGGATTAAAAGTCTGAAGGACCAGGGACTACAGTTGAAGGCAGTGAAGACCTTGTTAGAACAGATACATAATGACGACGGAGGCGAGGAGGATATGAGGGCAGACAATCCTTTTGCACAAAAGCAGATGACAAAAATAACAAAGATAGGCGATGCGAAAAATGCATCTCTAAAAAATGCAGAAGATAGCCGATGGAGTGAGCGGTTTGGAAGCAAAAAATATTCTGCTTCTGAGGAGGTTATAAAGGAGGAGGAAGACACAGAATCCTTTCACGAAACGAGAAGCGGTATGAAAAACATGATAGAAATTAAGGAGATGAAAGCAGTTGAAGAGGAACGCTATCCAGAAAGCAGTACGCGCCTGCAAGAAGCATCTAAAGAACAAACGATGCGCTTACAGTATCTTTTTCAGAAATTGATTAAAGAAGCTGTAGCAGCAAACAATGAAGAAATGGAAGAACATTTGGTGGCGCGCATTTCTGAAAGTGTGAAAGGGGATATCTGCAAGGAACTTGATTATCAGTTCCGCCTGATGGAAGAGCGCGATGAGGAACGAGTGACAAACAGGCATGAAATGGAGGATAAGCGCAATGAAGAGTATTATAAACGTATTGATGAACTTTTGCGCCAATATAGTACCAAAAATGGCAAGCCGGCAAAAATTTCGAAAGCAAAGCGGAAAAAACTAGAGAAGATGGAGAAACAGGAAAATGACAATACAGTAAAATTTGTTCAGGCAAAAGAAGAAGCATTGGAACAACAAAAAACAGATAAAAAGCAGAAGTGGGAATTTCCGTTTCTTAAGCGTACCGCAGAAGCGAAAATTGAGTAGAGAATCAATATCAGCACCGTTTCCTATAAAGCAAATAAAGAGTCCGCAGTGCGGACTCTTTATTTGTTATGCGTTCCTTATGGAGCGCAGTTCATTATGCCTGTTCAATAGATCCTGTAGGGCATGCTCCTGCGCAAGAACCACAATCGATGCACTTATCCGCGTCGATTTCAAACTTGCCATCACCCATGCTGATAGCGCCAACTGGGCACTGAGATTCGCAAGCGCCGCATGATACACATGCATCTGTAATCTGGTATGCCATAATATAATCTCCTCCTTATACTGATTGTTCAATAATTTGCAGTCTGCAAAATTGCAGCTATTTGATATGTATCGCAATTGTAACACAGCACAGTTGTCAAATACTTATCAATATAGATATTTTAATATATATCAAAACAAAATACAAGGAAAATGTGAATAAATATGCTATGGTTATAACAGTTCAGCCCCCAGAACCCTATGCTTCTGTTTTTGCACTTGAGCTCTGGTTGACTGGAATACCGCGGCGTTCTCGGATACCATTGAGAATATGCTGTTTTAGCTCTGGCACGCGGTCTTTGCTCATTTCGGGTACTCCGTCTAATCGGTATGGGAGTCCAAGTTCATCATATTTTTTCTTTCCCATCGTGTGATAGGGAAGGACATCCAGTGCTTTGAGATTGCTCAATCCGCCAATAAAATAACCAAGGCGGTGCAGGTCTTTTGGATCGTCTGTAAGCCCAGGTACTACGACATGGCGAATCCATACATCAACATGCATTTTGTCTAGATATTCTGCAAAAGCAAGAATGCCTTCGTTTGGCTGCTTGGCAAGGTCTTTGTGTTTTTCTGGGTCAATATGTTTGATATCCAGCATGACAAGATCGGTTACGGCACAGAGTTTATCGAGCTTGGCCAACCAATCGGGATTTGCATTTGGCTTGTATGCGATGCCGGAGCTGTCAAGACAGGTGTGAATGCCACGCTCATGAGCCTGTGTGAAAAGTTCAAGTACAAAATCTATCTGCATCAGGGGTTCGCCACCAGTAACAGTAATGCCGCCTCCTTTATAAAAGGGTTTGTTGCGCTCATAATTATCCAGGATTTCAGAAGGTTCCATCATAGTGCCGCCTGACATTTCCCAGGTATCAGGATTGTGACAGTAGGCACAGCGCATAGGACAGCCCTGCACAAATACGACATAACGGACGCCCGGCCCATCAACAGTTCCAAAGGATTCTAAAGAGTGTATTCTTCCTTGCATAATCATTCTCCATTCTTATGTTTATTGTTGTATCGCCCGACAAATGGCAGGCATCGTATCACATCGGATTACGTTTTAGGTAAGAGCATCGTTTCAAGAAGTATCATTGCCCTTATCAATAGTATACCCTATAATTGTAAAAATGAGGTAATAAAAGTGAAAAAATTTGAAAATAATGAGACACTTTTTCTAGCTGTGCCGTTTAACAAATAAAAATAATAGAATTCAATCTTAATCATAATTATTATTAACAATAATAATTGACATTGTTAAAATAATGATTATAATTTTAAATAAAAGTACTTAAGGAAGAACGTCCTGTTTAAAGCGAATGAAAAGAGGAGCATTAGGAACCTTAGAGAAGTCAGCAAAATATAAAAGTAGGGTGAGAATAAGGAGTTGGAAATGATGAAGAAAAGAATAAAGTCCATAGAATTGCTGGTTGCAATGGGAGTGTTTTTAATCAGCGGATGTGGCGCAAAAGAAGAAGTACAGGAGATACCAAGTGAGACATTTGTTAATGAGGCACTTTCATCTGTAGAGGAACAATCGACAGCTGTGAATGAAACGCAGCCAATAACCTCTGATGAGGTACCGCTTGAAACACCTGTTCAAAGCGAAGAATCAGCAACGACGGAAAGTACGTCAGAGCCAGAATCTAGCAGCGGACAGGAAACACAAACAACACAAACGGCCCCTCCTGAAGAAGTGAAATACATGGATATTGCTCATATATTTAAACCCTATGAGCAGGCGGTAGAAATATCCTTTCAGATGCCGGACAACTGGAACTATACACTATGGGATGTGGAGGAGGAATCTCCTGATTGGGGATATTCTGTCATAGTGCAAGGAAGGGAAGATGCAATTTTTAGTATTTTTGGGCAGCATGGAACACTGACCGCCGCTGATCTTCCAAATGCAAATGGACCAAACTCTTTTCAGACATCACAGGGGCTGACAGGACAGTATTTCTGGGAGGAATATATGCTTGATGACGGAAATACTGCAATACAGGGAAGGGTTATTTTTGATACGGAGCTTGTAGGCTTCTATGGTATCAGTTTTAATATGCCAAAAAGCATTTACAGTGAAAGCAAAGATATAATAGACAAAGTGTTCCAAAGTATTGTTATCAAGGAAGCACAATAAATAACGATATATTATCACCATCACTTTGCAAAGTACATAATAAGTTTTATATATTTTCTATCCAAAATTTGTATGTGGCAGCGTTTTAGAGACAAAATAAAAAGCAGGCGGATTGTTCCGCCTGCTTTTTGTATTTCAATGTTTTTTTAATTATTTTTTTTATTTGCATATAAATCACCCTCCTTTTTTGAACATT
>CAJUKA010000067.1 GCA_910586585.1 uncultured Lachnospiraceae bacterium | reverse complement strand
ACTTTACACTTTAGTGCCATCGCGCAGCGATTTATAGTAAGCCAGCTTAGACTTCTCAACATTTTTGAACATAATTTCTGCTGGTTCGTAAAGTCGCGAAGACACACGAGAGGAACTTTTGTGAGTGCCCTTTCGAATGAAAGTTTCTCTCAGTACAGATATGTGTCAAAGCGACTTTACACTTTAGTGCCATCGCGCAGCGATTTATAATAGGAGGATATTTCTATGAAATACAGAGTACTTGGAAAAACAGGCCTGCATGTCAGTGAAATCGGACTAGGAGGCGAGTGGCTAGAGCGGCACAATACCGCAGAAGTCAAAGAAGTCATTGAGCACTGTGCACAGGCAGGCATCAATATTTTGGACTGCTGGATGTCAGAACCAAATGTACGCTCAAACATTGGCACGGCAATTGCCGGACAAAGAGAACACTGGATTATCCAGGGGCATATCGGTTCTACCTGGCAGAATGGACAGTATGTACGCACCCGTGATCTGACAAAAGTTAAGGAAGCCTTTCAGGACCTTTTAGAACGGCTGCGCACAGATTATATTGATTTGGGAATGATTCATTTTGTAGATGAAACAGCAGAATTTTCAAAAATTATGGAGGGAGAATTTATTTCCTATGTCAAAGAACTGAAAGACAAAGGCACTATCCGCCATATTGGAATGAGCACCCATAATCCCGATGTCGCCAAATTAGCAGCGCAAAGCGGAATCGTCGAAATGATTCTCTTTTCTGTCAATCCTGCTTTTGACATGCTGCCTGCCACAGAGGATTTGAATGATTATTTTCAGGAAAACTACGCTGAAAATGTTGGCGGAATCAATCCAGAACGCGCAGAATTATATCAGCTTTGTGAACAGCAAGGCGTCGGTATCACTGTGATGAAAGGCTATGCCGGAGGAAGGCTCTTTTCTGCCGAAACCTCGCCGTTTGGTGCTGCGCTGACTCCCATACAATGTCTGCACTATGCCCTGACAAGGCCAGCAGTTGCCAGTGTGATGGTTGGATTTGATACAACGCAGCATGTAGATGCCGCTGTCGCTTACGAGACAGCCTCTGAATCAGAAAAAGATTATGCAAGCGTTCTTGCAGGAGCGCCGCGCCACGCCTATTCAGGCCAATGTACTTACTGCGGACACTGTGCCCCCTGTCCGTCCGGCATTGATATCGCTATGGTAAATAAACTATATGACCTGGCAAAAATGCAGGATACCGTCCCGCCGACTGTCCGCGCCCACTACGAAGGTCTGTCGGCCCATGCAGCGGACTGCATCCAGTGCGGCGGCTGTGAAACCCGCTGTCCATTTGGTGTCTCTGTCATTGAGCGTATGTCTTCCGTCGTGAAGCTGTTTGTATAACATTTTAACCAAATAGAATTGTTTTTTTCATCATATCGACAGTGGCTTCCGCTCCAATGGGCAGCGCGCACCTTGGCAGCGCATGTCCAAAATTTACATTGTATACAATCGGAAGCCTGTCGTTATGAACCACTTTTTTTAATACTTCCTTGTATTCCTCATAATACGTCTCGTCCTGCGGTTTTCCTGCCAAAATTCCATTTACCGCATCAAATACGCCCCTTTCCTTTAAAGCGCATAGTTCCTTTTCAAATAATTCTGGTATCGGTTTTTCCTCGCAGGTTTCCAAAAACAAAATTTTACCTTCCCACTCTTTCCTATTTGGGAACAAATGATATCTTTCACAAATCTCTCTTTCGTCTGTGTACCTTGTTCCTTCCAAAATGTCATACATGCTTTCCAGACAGCCTCCAAGCAGTTCCCCAGAAAAAATCTTAGGTCCCTGCAAAAGCTCATATCCTCGTTCTTCTTTATGCGCTATCCGCTCTGTTCCAACAGCAGCACTGGAAAAATCTTTTCGTTCTTCATACCATATTGGGCTGGAACAAATTTGATTGTAGCTGCTGCCTTCCAAGTAGCTTTCAAAGGCTTCTTTGGTGTATGGCAGCATCTCATTTGCAAGTTCTCCAAGGTCACAAATAAAATTGGGTCCATAGTAAGTCTGAAGCCCTAGTTGATACAGCATAAGATGATTGATTGTAGTATCAGAAAATCCTGTAAATAATTTCGGATTATTTTGAACAGCCTGTTTAAAAGCAAAATCCTCCATCAGATATGGCAGCAGTCGGTAGGTATCATCTCCGCCGATTGCACAGATAATTCCTGCTATGGAATCCTCCATAAACGCCTGCTTCAAATCGCTTGCTCTCGCCTCTGGATGCTCTGCCAAATACGAAATCCCTTTCAATGTATTTGGCATAAAAACGGGTTCTAATCCATATTCTTTCAGCCGCCTTGTGCCAATTTCGATATTATGGCGGCAAAAATCTTCTCCCAGCATTCCACTCGACAAACTGACTATCGCAACTTTATCACCTTTTTGCAGTTTTCTCGGTTTATTCATAAATTTATTTCCTTCCACAAAATCTGACACAAAACAATTTTAAAGCACACTCTACTCCATTATATTATTGTCAATATTCCGAGTGATTTGAGCAGCAAAATTACCAACAGAACAGGTGCAATATAGCGAATCATTACAATATATAAGCTTTTTCTGCCAAACTTGCAGCCGGATTTTTCGACCTCATCAATCACTGTTGACGGCTTAACTACCCAGCCAATCAACAGACAGGTTCCAATCGCTACCAATGGCATCAGGCAGTTGTTGCTGATATAATCCATAATATCCAAAATCTGCGCACTCGATCCATTTGGCAGTTTGATGTCAAAGTACAGTTTATTGTAGCCAAGGCACACAAGAATACCACCGGCAAGCGCAATGATTGTCTCAATCACCGCCGCTTTGGTCCGCGTCATATGAAACTCGTCCATCAAACTTGACACAACTGCCTCCATGACAGAAACCGCACTTGTCAGTGCCGCAAACAACACCATTGCAAAAAACAGACAGCCTACCAGATTTCCGATCCTGCCCATTGAAGAAAAAACTTTTGGAAGCGATACAAACATCAGACTTGGTCCAGATGCACTCATTCCCTCTTTTCCCATAAATGTATACACTGCTGGAATAATCATTACACCTGCCAAAAATGCAACGGCTGTGTCAAAGATCTCAATCTGATTAATCGCTTTTCCCAAATTAGCATCATCCTTAACATACGATCCATATGCAACCATAATTCCCATCGCTACGCTAAGACTAAAAAACAACTGCCCCATTGCGTCCAAAAGCACCGTAAAAAATCCCTTTACTGTCATTCCAGAAAAATCTGGAATAATATAAATCCAAAAGCCTTCTAAGCCTGTCCTTGTCACTCCAGTATCATCCTGATGGCGAATGGTTAAAGAGAAAACAGCAATTCCTACCACCAACAGCAAAAGCAACGGCATAAGCACTTTGGAGAAAGACTCAATGCCCTTATTTACGCCCCTGAATATAACAAAAGCTACCAAAAACAGAAAAACCGCCATTAGCACAATTGGCTGCCACTCTCCTGTGATAAATCCAGTAAAATACCCATCTTCTGCTGCCTGGCTGCCACTACCTGTCAAATAAGCAACAAAATATTTCACTACCCATCCGCCTATCACACAATAATACGGCATAATAATCACTGGAACCAGACATGCTAGCACACCAAGAAACCGCCACTTTGATTTTAATTTGCCATAGGCTGTCAGCGGACTCTGTTTCGTTTTTCTTCCAATTGCAATCTCTGTTGTCAGCAAGGTAAAGCCAAAAGTAACTGCCAGTATCAAATACAGCACCAGATAAAGTCCTCCGCCATCTTTTGCCGCAAGATAAGGAAATCTCCAAATATTTCCCAAACCGACCGCACTTCCTGCCGCCGTTAAAACAAACCCGATAGAACCTGAAAATGAATTTCTGCTTTTTTCCTTTTTCATTCGCTATTTTGGGGATACAATCCCCTTCCACCCTTTCTTTCCTTTTTGATATCCCTTTTATGGATAATTTATTCACGGGCAGAACTGAACTGATCCATTTCTGTACAGTGCAGAACTGCCCACTTATAAGTTATTGATTGAATTTTCAATTATGCATGACTGAACTGTTACAGAATTACCGGCGAACTATCTCAAATGTATCCGCAAGAAGCAGCCAATTGGCTCGAAACAGCTTCATAATCTGCCAATATCCCATTCCGCGCAGTCCATACTCTTCAATCAAATGAAACTTTTCTCGGATACTCCGAACATCTTCAAACCACACTTCATGCTGTTCACCATCCTTTTCATAGCGAAAAAATGGAGACATTGCAGTTTGGTCAAACTGTATTTGAGCATTATTTTCAATCGCAATTTCGACCGCCTCCACATTCCCTATTGTTCGTGCTTTTGATGTTCCCTGCACAAAAGGAAGCGTCCAGTCATATCCATAGTTTGGAATACCCAAATCAATCTTTTCCGTCGGAATTTCAGTAACTGCATATTCCACAACCTCACGTACCTTGTTAATTGGCGCCACTGCCATAGGCGGTCCGTATGTATAACCCCATTCGTATGTCATCAACAGCACGCTGTCTGCTGCCGCCCCAAGCAATTTATAATCCTTCCCCTCATACAAGACGCCTTTTTGATTGGCAGAAGTCTTTGGCGCAAGCGCTACGGAAACCGGATATCCTTTTGGTGCCGCCTGTGCTCTGACATTCGCAACAAAATTCGCATAAGCGACTCTATCCTGTGGCAGAATATATTCAAAATCAATGTCAATTCCTGCAAATCCTTTCTCCTCCATAATGGCAAACATCTGGTCAATCAAATTTTGCTGCGCAGTCTGGTCATTGGTAATTGCACTGATCAGATAATTATTGAACATCCCTGTCTGATCAAATGGAGTCAAAACCAAAAATGGAGTCACCTGATGATTCCATGCTTCCTGAATCATCCTGCTATCGTCCGTCTGCGGCGGAACCAAATCGCCACTCGTGGTAAATCCATAAGAGAAAACAGAAATGTCCGTCAGATATGGCAGTGTCTCCATAAGTACTTCATTTCGTATATACGGATACGCATAACCATTTACATGTGCGATTCTTTTCTCCTGTGCCTGATTTTGTTCCGGTATCAAAAGTGCCTGGCCAACCGCAAGACGGTATGGAAATAAAATTTGATTGGCATATGCAACTTCCTCTGCATCAACAGAAAAAATATCCGCGATACGAGCTAACGTGTCACCTTCTTTTACTACATAAATCTGCATAAACGCATTATCCTTCGTAACTGTTTTTCCAGTGTATGAACCACTTGTAACAGTTACATTCCTTTTTTATTTATTTTATCATATTCCGGATTCCGCGTTTCGGTTATTCCTGAATCTTGCTTACAGTTGGTTGATTTTTTATTTTTCAAAACCATGTACCCAATCAGAACACAAATAGTAAATCAGATAAATCACAGAACTGATTCCCCATGTAATTGGATAAGCCCAATAAATAAATCTAATTTCCCCTATTAACCGCATAATCACAATAATATATGTAATTCGGATCACACACCATACAAACAGCATAACAAACATCGGGACAAATGCTTTTCCTGCTCCTCGGCAGACAGCCGCCACAGAATGAGAAAATGCCAACAGGAAATAAAACAGCGCGACGGTACGCCCCTGCTGTACACCAAGTGCAATAACTCCTGGAGTCTGATCAAACAAGCCAATCAGATGCGGAGCCAAAATAAAGTAACAAATTCCAATTGTTTCCGCCATCAGCACTGCCGCCAAAATACTAAACCGTGCACCTTTTTTTGCCCGCTCGTATTGTTTTGCCCCCAAATTCTGACTTATAAAAGTCGTACTTGCCATATTAAAACTGGTAATCGGCAAAAACGCAAATCCTTCGATTTTGGCATGTGTGCCATAGGCTGCCATCGCCATTTTGCCAAAAGAATTGATTTGTGACTGAACAATCACATTGGCTAGCGCAATCACAGAATTCTGCACTCCAGATGGCAGACCAAAACGGACGATTTCCAGAAGCATTGTTTTATCAAACCGAATCTTTTTTATTTCCACTGTAAACACGTTCCCTTTTCGCAGCAAATGTACTATACAAAGCGCTACGCTTGCTGCCTGAGATATCACTGTCGCTGCGGCAGCCGACCAGACACCCCAGCGGAATACTCCGATAAACAGTAAGTCAAACAAAATATTGAGCAGTGAGGAAAAAATCAAATAGTACAATGGACGCCTGCTGTCCCCTAACGCATTCATAATACTGCGGCAAATATTATACATGACCATTGCAAGCGCGCCTAAAAAGTAATATCGAAAATACTCTTGAGCCTCTGGCATAACCTCTGGATCTGTGTGCATCCATTTCAAAAAAGTAGGTGTAAAACAAACACCCACCACCGTAATAATCAATCCACTGGCGATACCAAATGCAAGAACTGTATGAATTGCACGGGAAACCTTATTTTCATCACCAGCCCCAAAATACCGGGATATCACGATACCCCCACCCATTGCAGTCCCTATAAAAAAGCTTGTCAAAAGAAAAATCAAAGTCCCCGATGAGGTAACAGCCGCCAACGCATTTGTTCCCATAAACCGCCCTACTATAAAAGCATCCGCGGTATTATACAACTGCTGAAATACTTCACTGAGAAAAACTGGCAGCGCAAATCCAATCATCAGCGAATAAGGACTTCCCTTTGTCATATCTTTCACATGCGCTTTCGTATTTTGATGAACTTTTTCCTGTATACGCAAATTTTTCACTCCCTGTAAACTGTCTTGAACAATTACATATGAATCAACAAGCTCTTATTCTGGATTTCAACCTGTTTTTCAATTATAGCACAGCCCTTTATCTTTTTCCAGCGCATTTTGTATGCTACAAGATTTGTGCCTAACTATGATTGAATACTTTTTTAAAAGCGGTAGGAAGTGCAATTTCTGACTCCAAACGCTCTCTTGTAACCCATACAAATTCATGCGCTGTGTTTTCACACTCTGCAATCCAACATGCCATATGCCACTCAATATGTGTAAAGATATGTTTTATCGGCTGTTTGGCGCATTCTAACCTGCACAGACTTTTAACCGCAAGATTTTTTTCGGCAAGCTGCTGTAAAAGCTGTTGTCTTGTTAATTCTCCGTCAAAGTTTGGCAATTCCCACATTTCAGAAAGGACGCCCTCTTTGCCGCGCTTTTTGATTGCAATACAATCTTTGTACTGGAGAATCAAAACTGTCTTCTTTTCTATTTTGCGTGCAAGCTTCTTTTTTTTCACTGGATATTGAACTTGTGTACCATTCTGAAACGCACCGCACAGGCTTCCGAGAGGACAAATTTCACATTTGGGCGCTCCATTGGGTACACATATGACAGCTCCCAGTTCCATAAGGCTCTGCGTAAAATCTCCGCACTCTTTTGGAGGATAAATTTTCTCAAGCTGTTCTGTCATTTCCTTGCGAAATTTCGCGTCCATGATATCGCGGCCATCTTCCGTTAGTCTCGTTATCACACGCAGCACATTTCCGTCCACTGCTGCCCTTGCCTGCCCGAATGCAATAGAGGCAACTGCTCCTGCCGTATATGAACCAATTCCCGGCAAATTCAAAATATCTTCAAATTTGTCCGGGAATTGTCCCTGATACTCCGCATATATTTTTTGTGCTGCCTTTTTTAAATTTTTTGCACGCGAATAATAACCCAATCCTTCCCACAATTTGAAAAGCACTTCTTCCTCGCACAATGCAAGCGATTCTATCGTAGGAAAGCGCTCCATAAAACGCTCATAATAGGGAATCACAGCCTCTACCCGTGTCTGCTGCAGCATAATTTCAGAAACCCATACACGATAAGGGTCTTGATTTTCTCTCCAAGGCAGAATTCTTTTGTTTTGATAATACCAGTTTAGCAATGGTATGACTATTTTTTCCAATTCAATGTTCTGCATACCCTACTCTCTCCATTTATACAATAATTATTGATTCATTCTGGCCCTAATATAGTCTTCAAGAATTTTTAGCGTGCCCTCCACACCAAGCGGACTGCTGTTGATGCACATATCATAATATCGAGAATCGCCCCATTTTCCTTCCGAATACAGATTATGATACTGCTTTCTTTTCTTATCATGACGCAGCATTTTGGCGATAGCCTCTGTCTCACCCAGATGATATTTTTCCATCACACGCTGAATCTTGCTCTCTCGATTTCCGCTGACAAAAATCGTAATCAGCCCTTTTGTGCCTTTTAGCACAGATTCCGCACAACGGCCCACAATAACGAATGACTCTCCTTTTTGTGCCTTCTTCCTAATAAACTCAAACTGCATTTCAGCCAAAATTTCTTCCATTGAATTTGTATGATGTCCAACTCTCCTTGACAAAATCACATTTCTAGGCTGCTCATCATATTTCTCAATCGCTTCCGCGTCTGTGTTCATATGGCTGGCAATCTCCTCTAAAATACTTCTGTCATACAGTTTTAATGCAAAATCTTTTGCAATCCGTTCTGCAATCTCGTGCCCTGCACTTCCGTATTCACGTCCTATTGCTACTATTGTCTGTTCCGCCATATACAAATCCTCCTTCTTTAAGTCGCTGCACAACGGCTCTTAAGCGACAGTCTTTTGATGCACTCTCTTGTGGCTGAGGTTTCAATCTATTTCTAACAATACCGAAAGAAAATAAATATCATTGACACAGCAATTACAACAACAGTCGCTGGAATTGCTGTCTTGCAGTACTTTCCCCAGCCAATCACATGACCATTTTTGGCTGCCACTGAAGTTCCAACTACATTTGCAGATGCACCGATTGGTGTCGCACTGCCTCCAATATCTGTTCCCATTGATAATGCCCATGCAAGTGTTGCTGTATCAACGCCCTGCACTGCCGCCAGACTCTGAATAACTGGAACCATGGTCGCTGCAAAAGGAATATTATCAACAAATGCGCTTGCAACTGCGGATACCCATATGATAATAGCAACCATAATTTTCAGATTCCCTCGGCTGACTTCTCCAATCAATCCCGCTATAAGCTCCAATATTCCAGTCTGTTCCAGACCGCCTACAACAATAAACAGACCAATAAAAAATAACAGTGTCTTGTAATCCACCCTTTTTAAAATCTCCAGCGCATATCTTCCTGAAGTTATCAATGTCACAACAGCAATCACTGCACCTATCAGCGCAACTGTCAGTCCTGTCTGCGCATGGGTAACAAGCATTACAACTGCACAGGCAAAAATAACACAGCTAATTACAAAATCTTTTTTGTTTGTTATGGTATCTTTTGGATTTGGCATAGAAGAACTGTCAATTTCTTCTGTTCTGCCTGCTACAAGCTCTTTGCGGAACGCGAAATAAAAATAAATTACTACTAGGACTAAGCTAATCAACGCCATAACGCCTGTATTCAAAATAAAATCTGCAAATGAATATCCTAGAGACGTACCAATGATAATATTTGGCGGGTCCCCACACATTGTAGCGGAACCGCCCAAATTGGCACAAAATATTTCTGAGAGAATCATTGGCACTGGATTAAATTTTAACAATTTTGATAATTCTATAGTAACTGCTGCCAAAAACAAAATCACTGTAATGCTGTCAATAAACATTGCAAGCACAGCTGACATCAGCATAAACGCAACAAACAACGGTATTGGTTTATAATGAACCATTCGTGCAAGCATCATGCACAGCCATCTAAAAAATCCTGCCTTTGCCATGCCCTCTACCATAACCATCATGCCTGCAATAAAAATAATTGTAGCCCAGTTGATTCCACAAGAAGATTCTCCTGCACTACCTGCCTCATACCAGAATTCAACGGTAAAAATACTTTTTAAATTCAGAGTCAGAAGAATTGCATCCAGGCTTCTCATTGCAATGCCAAAAACGCCTATCAATGTAGCTAGTCCACACCCCAATGTCACATATTGCCTTTCTATTTTGTCCAAAACCACCAAAATAAACATGGTAATAAAAATTATTACTGCTAAAATCTGAGCAGCTAACATCTTTGTCACTTCCCTTGGTATCTTATTTTTTTACATGCATTATCATATCACTCTTGCTGCAAAAGAATTAGGTCAATCATTGACCTTTTCCAAGTCAATATTGACCTTTTCCATCTTTTAGAGTATTCTTTTTATGACACTATTTTTAGACAAAGAATGATATCTATTGACATCGTGTTTTAAAGTCCAGCTGATATGTTAGCGGAACTTATATTAGGAGGGGAACAGGGCTATGGAACAGCCTCATTATAAAACATTTCAGGAAATTGATAAACTCGGCGTCACATTTGCATATATCACTGCTTCAAGCAGCCCCCATTCATTTCACTGGCATGAAGAACTAGAACTCCTCTATCCTTTAAATGGAGAACTAGGTATCAAAATAGAAGGCAGCAAATACAATCTGTCAAACAAAGAACTAATTGTTATTGAATCCTTCAAGACACACAACATTTACGCTTACACGGACACTGCGATGTATCTTTGTATTCATATCTCCAAAAAGTATATGCAGAAATACTTTTCTGATATTGAATTGTACGAAATTCAGTGTTTTCCAGACAATATTGCAGATTTGCTTTCTGAATACCAGAATCTCTGCTTTCTGCTGGACGAGCTTACAACACAATATATCGAAAAAGCACCTGCTTTTTTTATGGAAGCAGAAGGTATTGTTTTGCAAATTCTTGCCCGTCTCATCCGATTTTTTGCAGTAAAAATAACGCCACAAACTGCCATAACCGACACCCTTACGATTGAACGCATCCGTAGTATTCTTGCCTACGTGGAAGAACACTTTTATGAGCAGATTACACTGCAAGATGCATCTGAAACATTAGGATTGACAAAAGAATATTTCTGCCGCTTTTTCAAAAAACATATGGGAATATCATTTATGCAATACTTAAATGATGTCCGTGCTGCTCACGTTCATTGGGATTTGCTTCACACGGACATCCCTGTTGCACAGCTTGCAGAAAAGAACGGGTTTTTTAATCAAAAACAATTTAACAAAATCTTTCGGGAACGTTATTGGTGCACGCCTTCCTCTGTGCGGAAAAATAATATGTCTTGGGAAAAGCGCGCATAAACAGCATACCTGGTTAAAATTTTCCTACTGTTCTGCAATACACGGACACAGACAATCGGTAAAATACAAAAAAGAATACAAAAACCACCAACACGCTGACCCAATACGCAGATAATAGATTTTCATGCATCATTTTCTCCAGAGCATGAACCGAAAAGTATGCTGATATTGTCATCAGCAAAAATGGAAGGATATAAGCTGTTCCCAGCTCCCTGCTGATAGATTTTTGTAGTGCGCGCTCTTCAAAACCAAGTTTACGCATTACAAGATAGCGCTCCCGTTCTTCAAACGCGTCATTGGACAGCTTCATAAACATAATACATACGCTTGCTAAGATAAATACCAAAAACATAAAAATACACAATGGAAATAATATTTTGATCCATTCGTCACTGTTGTTATTGGGATCTAAATTGATACATCCTGTATAAGTTCCAGTTCCATCATTGACAGTTGCGATTTGGGATAATGCATCCCTTACTGCTTCAAAACTGTATGCATGTTCGATACAGTAATTATGTGTATACATTCGCTGTGCCTGTACACTAAGCCGTTCATACTCCGCATCATTGACAATATAAAAATCTAACCCTGTCTGCAACTGTAAAGCACCTAGATATGGCACCATTGTTTCATCAATCTTTTGATAATCTTTTCCCTGTATTGCAACTTTTCCATATTCCCGCTGTGTATATAATGACAACAGCATCATTCGCCGCATTTCAATCACTTCATTTTCCGTTGGTTCCCGCAAAGAAAACATCATTCCTGTCTGCGCTGCAACCTCTTTCACATCAGAATATGCCAGTACAAGAATGTCGTCATAAAACATTAATACAGGAATAGAAGACTGATATGCAATATGATCTATCTCCTCAATAATCTGCTGCGCCTGCGCTTCAATGCCCTCCTGATTTGTCAAAACCTGAAATGTATATACCTTCTCAAACCGAATCATATTATCATAACGGTTTTTCATCGCCATACCTGTTGCAAGTGCCGTTACAGAACACAGAATCAGCACACATACCATAGCATATGTCCGATAATTCTTTTTCATGCGGAACACAACCTGGTTAACCCATAGGCAGCGCTGCTTTTGATACAAAAAGCCTTTGTTCCCTGCAATCGCCTGAAATACGAGCGGCAGCAGCCCGCCAAATATCAAGTATACACCGATAATAACGAAAATTGTCGCAGCAAGCATATTTGCCATAATTTCCATACCACTGTCTTTGACAGCAAGATAATATCCTGTTCCCAAAATACCCACGCCAAACACTGTTTTGCATACCAATATCATTCGTTTCTGTCTGATATATTCATTTTGTCTTGCCGCAGATATCATACTCAGCACACTACTGCGCAAAATATTACAATATCCTTTTATCACAAAAAACAGATAAATCACCAAAAATACAATCACCGTTATGATAACAGGTTTTATCTGAAATTGAAAGGTAACATCAATTGCAATATCTGAGATCGCTATTACAATCATCTGAAACAACCACATAAGCATCACACCTGACATCAAGCCAAGCAGCAATGACATCATACCTATGAACGTTGTTTCCATCATATAAAGCTGTCCAATTTTCTGATTTGTCAATCCCATAAAAATATAAATGCCAAACTCTCTCTTTTGTTTTGCAAGAAATACATTTGTCGCATACCAGATAAAACAAAAGGAAAAACAGCAAAGAACCACAGATACTGTCTGAATCAGGATATCAATAAACTCCTTGTTGTGGCTGCCAAGCGATGCAAATGTATTGCTGTATATCATATTTTGAAAATTGAAATAGACTGCAATCGTAAACGAAAGAGAAATAACCAATGATAAATAGCTTTGGGCACTGCTTTTGAAATTGCGAAATGCAAGCGCAATCATTTTCATAAGAAATCACCTCCCATTGAACTTTGTACCTCTATAATGCGATTGTAAAATTCTTTGCGGTCAGTTCCTTGAGAAATTTTGCACTTCATACTTCCATCGCTCAACAGATATACATCTTTTGCATAGGAAGCGCAAAGCGGGTCATGCGTTACCATCAAAATCGTTGCTTTTCCACTTTCATTTACACTTTTCAAGCAACGCATCAAATCCTTACTTGCTTTGGAGTCCAGCGCACCTGTCGGCTCGTCGGCAAAAATTATTTTGGGATCGGTAATCAACGCACGGCACACAGCGCCTCTTTGCTTTTGTCCACCCGATAACTGATATGGATATTTCTTTAGATGTTCTGTAAGCCCAAACAATTCTGCCAGACTTCTCGCCTTTTGCAAAATCTGTTTTGGTGAGCCTCCGTTTAAAGACAACGGAAGCACAATATTATCCTCTAGCGTCATTGTATCAAGCAAATTATAATCCTGAAAAATAAATCCAATTTTATCCCGTCGAAGCTTTGACAATTCTTTATTGGGGATCCGCGTGATATCTTTCCCGTCTAAAATAACTTTCCCCTGCGTTGGTTTGTCAATCGTCGACAAAATATTAAGCAGTGTCGTTTTTCCAGAGCCTGACGGTCCCATAATTGCAATAAAATCATCTTGATAAATAGATAAATCAATTCCTTTTAGTACGGTTGTCTCAAAATCTGTTGAGCCATAACTTTTCATAAGATTTTTGATTTCTGCTACTTGTACATTCTGCATTATTCAAATTTTCCTTTCTTTCTTCACCGATTTGCAGTGACTTATTTGTTGTTTTTAGTATAATGCAGGTACCCGAAAAAATCCTTACAATAACCTTACAATATGACCAATAAAGGTTACAAAATTGAGACTGTCTTAAATGCGTCTTTCAATCATGCTCTAGCGCCCATTTATTTTCTCTACAAATCTGCCATGCGCATTACAATGCAGAATCGTGTATACACTCCATACACACTCTCAGCCAAGAGTTCGATTTCCAGCTTCTTTGCCACCTTCGCCGCCAGATACAGACCCATTCCCGTCGATTTATATTTGCCATTATGATAATTGTGCCCTGTAAATCCCTTCTCAAAAATACGCCGGATATCACTATCCGAAATTCCTTCTCCATTATCCTCTATATACAATCTTATTTTTTCTTCTTCTTTTTCTGTCCAGATTTTAAGTCGTGGTTCCTCCTTATTCGCATATTTGACTGCATTGTTCAAAAGCTGATCTAAGATATAGACAAGCCATGCAAAATCTGTATACACCACACAATCCACTTCCTGTATATCCAATGTAAACCGTTTCTGAATCAAAAAGAATTGGTTATTTTTTATGGAAGTTTTTACACACGCTGCCACCGATACCCTCTCTACCTGCAAATCTATTAATGGACTTTGCAGCCGACACTCCTGCATCATCATATTGACCTGATGGTTCATGCGTTCTAATGGCTCCCGCAAAGATGCTCTTATTTTGACATCTTTGATGGTTTCATCAATCAAAAGACATGTCGCAAGTGGTATCTTCCACTCATGACACCATCTTGCGATATCATCCTGGAGCTCGCAGTTCTCCTCAAACTGATTGTTCAATTTGGTTTCTAAAATCCACACGTCATGTTGTACAATCTCACAGTTCTCAAAGTCTGGCAAATTGTGATAGATCACATCCTCATGTCCCAAAAACTGTTTCTTGGTCTGTTCCCATCTTGCAAACCTTATATATTGCACTCCTGCGTAACCGGCCAAAAACACAACAATCAGCCCATCAAGATACAATAAAAAACGAATATCCTTTTCCTTCATCAAGAAAATGAAATAAAGATTATAGGCAAGAATTATCAATAAAAATGGTATTGCACCTTTCCAATACTTCTGAATAAAACGCAACAATTCTTTTCCTCCTGCAATCGTATCAGGACACAAAATATCCCAACCCTTTTTTCGTATGAATAATCTCTTCACCACATATGGTCTTAAGTTTGCTTCTCAATCTGCTAATCATTGTTGTAAGTGTACCATCTGATACATATTCATCTGTGTTCCATAGCTGTGTCATCAGTTCTTCTCTTGTGACAATCTCCGGCTGGTTTTCTGATAATTTTGCCATAATTTTCTGTTCTGATTTTGTCAGCTCTAATTCTTCTCCATTATAATACATGCAGCAAGTTTCCGCATCAAAGCTCAATTCCTTTGTCAGATAAATGCGCTCCCGCACTTTGTATTGATAGGTCCTGCGCAAAAGCGCTTCGATTTTTGCTTTCAGAAGTTCTAGCTGAAATGGTTTCTCCACATAATCATCGCCGCCCTGCGCTATCGCCATAATTTTATCCTTATCATCATTGCGGCTGCTAATATATAAAATAGGTACTTTAGAATTTTGGCGAATACGGCTGCACCAATAAAACCCGTCACAAAACGGCAAATTAATATCCATCAGAACCAACTGCGGACTACATGCCATAAACTCCTGATCTATCGCATCAAACTGCTGTGCTATCACCACCGCATAGTTCCATCTTGCAAGGAATGCCGCCAGCTCCTGGGCGAACACTGCATCATCTTCAACAATCAAAATTTTCATTGATTTCCTCCTGTTCTCAGCCAAACGATTCAACAAACGTATTATACGCTCCTTCTATAAAATCAGCAAGGTGCAACATAACAACCAGCCAAATACTCAAAGCAGTCGTTACAATTCACACTTACGCCAGATTTCTCATATACTTACAACGATTTCGGTGTGAATTGCAACAATTGATGCACACAAAATGCTAAAAAGCACGCATTTTGGCGCTTGCTCCGACGCCATGCAGCAAGTGCATGGCGCGGGTGTGAAAAGTAACAAGCAGTCTATATTACAAAAAACCTGCACAAATGCACAGGCTTTTCCAAACAGTTCTGAACAATATCCATTTTAACGCTTAAATCCTCTAACTGGCGGCAGAAAAATACTTTTTTCTTCAGAGCTTTCCTCTTCTGCACTTTTTTCAGCTCTGAAAAACGCTTCAATCCACGCAAAAGAATTATGAATGTCGGGAAGTATCCAAGGCTTTGAAGGCTCCACAGCGATATTGTGATCTGTCAACTGAAAGTCTCCTTCTCCTTCCTGCCAAAGCTCCTCAAAACTAGCAGCCATATAGCAAACAATGTCTTCAATCTCCTTGTCAATATGAAAACCTGTAAATTCTGCTTGAATATGCTCAGTCTGACAAATTCCCTGACATACAGAAATATCGAAATCTTCATTCAGCCCCAATAATTCCCCATCAACACGATAATAATAGGAAAATAAATATATTTCTGAACCGCTTTCCGTCTGATAATGATGAAATGTTAAATCTGAAACACGGTCGGCATATTCTTTCTGCGCATATGTCTTGATTGTTTCCTGCACATTCTCCCAATTTGACAGACTTTTCACACCTAATGCTGTTTTTTCACGAACCAGACAGACAACATCTCCCACTTCGCTTCCCATCAGCGCAAGATTGGCAAACGCGTCATTTGCCTCCAAAATTCCCATTGTCCATCCTTGCGGCGTGCCAAAGCGGTACGCTTCCATTTTTATTCCATTGGAGCCTGTACGCTTTTTCACATACACCTTTCGTTCGAGTGCCAAACTCATATTCGGATAAATAAGATCTGGATTTGTAATCACCTCCAAATTTGCATCTACAAGCTGTTCATACGCCTCACCGCTTCCCAAAAATTTTTCAGAAATATTCCATAGGGAATCCCCTTCGCAAACTTTATATTCCCCTAGTTCTTCCACAAGCACCGTATAATTATCTAAGTCTTCCTGCAGTATCTGGTAGCGCGGCTGATAGGACTCTTCTGCATATACTGTCAAACTACTTCCCAAAACCAATATTACAGCAAACATACATGCTCTTATTCTTTCCACATATCCCATACGCCTGCATCCTTCCCCAGCCAAAGATTTTCCTTTAAATCCTCACATTCCAAAACCTCACCTGTACTTTCAGATTTTTCATACAAATCCCAAAATTCGGAATCTATACGATATGGTTCAAGTGCTCCATATTCAATCCGCACAGAAAAACTGTCGTCCGACGGCATATACCCTCCAACAATACTAGGCTTCGGGTCACAAGAAATCCCTATTACAAGGTCTTTATTCTCATCTATGTAAAAGAACGGATTGAACATATAATATTCGTCTAATTTTTCATCTTTTCCCAAAAACCATACAGCAAAGGCTTCACGGGGTTCTTTGTCATCAAACGCTAAATCATCATATTCTCCGCTTTTATCTATCTGCTCACACCAAAATTCCACAAATGCATCGTCTATTTGAATAACATCCGATAACTTATATTCCTCGCCTGTTGTTAAATCCACATTCGCTGCACGTTCTGTTTTATGAACATAATATACAGGAGAAACAGGCGCATAGATTTCCTCAAAATGCACACTTGCCAAATACTGGCTGTGATAGGGAACACTACAGAGCACATCGCTGCTGAAAATATGATATTCTTCCTGCAAAGCTTTTACTTCTTCATCTGGATACAAGTGCCAGTAATTGACCTTATCAAAAGCGACGTCATAAAAGATTTTATTGATGGGTTCTATTTGTTCCCCTTCGATTCCTGACAGGCACGGATACTCTATCGTCAGCACATCCCAATATGCAAACTGCTCTGAATATTCTACAAAATACTGCATCTTCTGGATTGTATAATCCTGATACCCCCGCGGCTGCATCGCATGATAGCCAACATAGCTCCCTATCCCCAGCAAAACCGCAAGCACGGCGATCGCTGCAAAAACAGGCCCTCGTTTCTTCTTTTGTTCTTCCTCCATAATGCTTGTCCCCCAACATTTCTGTTTACTATACTCCTATTTTATCTGGGAAAAGCATCAAATCTGTATCAAAATTGTATCAAAGTTGCATCATAACACTATTCAATAGCAATGCTGTCTATAATAGTTCTGAACAGCTCATCCGCATCATTGCCAAAATCCTCATGAATAAAAAAATCAAAGGTAACTAAGATATCCTCCTTCTGTACTGCCACAAACGTGTTGTTAAATATACTGCCATTGTCATTTTCCATCGCTCCAACAGCCTCAATCGCAGGAAAACCACTGATTGTCTTATCTGTAATCTCATAACCTTCACTGCTAAAAGAATCAGAAAGAACCTCCAAATCAGATTCTTCCGCTATGTAGGCATCAACATACAGCATAGACATATCCCAAATATTGTCACCCTCATATCTGGAAGACAAAGAAAGCGAAATGGTTCCCTCGCCGGAGATATCCCATAAATATGGATAGGAAAAGCTCAGTCCTAAATCCTCCATTGTATACTGCTGCATAACAGGCAAGGGAATGGACGGCTCTTGTTTCATAGCCTCATCAAGCTCGTCCTGCGCAATAGAAATAGCTACCTCTGTTCCTGTATCTTTCAAAATTTTCTGTGCTACCACCCGCGTAAGCGGCGCCAGAACAGAAAAATGATCGGCATCCTCAATCACATAACAATGGATATTCTCGTTTTTTGAGGTTCGTTCTATTTTCTTTAAATTAGAAGCATTTCCGTCACTTCCCTCAATCAGAAATGTTGGCGTTTTTACATTGTCAAGCCAATGAATCGGTGAACGCATGGTAAACTCTTCTTTATTATTTGTATCAAATGTAAATTGACTGCTGTTGTGATATTTCACTTCGTCAACAGCGCCAAAGCAAAATACTGCACGGAATTTGTCCGTATATTCCGCCGCCAGCAAAGCTCTTGTCGCACCTGTACTATGGCCTCCAAGATAGATACGGTTCGGGTCCACATAGGGAAGAGAAGCAGCATATTCATAAGCGGACGCAATATCATCCACCTCGCCAAACAATGCCTCATAATTGCCAGGATTTCCGCTGCCTCCTCTAAACGACGGATACATTGTCAAAACACCTGCCCGCCAAAACGCTGAACCAGTCTGATCGTTATCCCATTCTGGGTAACACCACGGAAAATCATCAATGCCATTTCCCCAACCACCAACAACCCAGATTATCATGGGATGCTTTTGTCCATCTCCAGGATCACTGGATACATAGGCCGCCAAATCTCCTACTTTGGAAGAATACTTCACCAGCTCAAAAGCGCCTTCCGGCGGAGCAGGAATCGGTTCATCGTCATTCTCTTCTCTTACAAGCGTTGTCTGAAACGCATCATGTGCTTCAGCGAAGCTCTGTTTCGGTTTAGAAGCCATCTGTGCACATGAAACATTCAAAACCGTTGACAATGCCAATAAAATTACAAGCGATTTTTTTATCATTTTGCCTTTCATACTTATCCCCTCTCCTTTTCTTTTTCTTATATTTCACCCATCAAAAGAACCGCACTGCAAGAATCGCAGTTCCCAAAACGGCAAGTACAACACCTGTTGCCCGGTTCAGTGTCGCAGGCGTTGCCTTATTAGCAAATTTGGCAGCAATTCTTGCCCACAATAATGTTGACCCTACACAAAACAACAGACACCTGATATCCGGCCTCCCTCCAATTGCAAAATGGCTGGCAGCCCCTGTCAACGCAGTAAATGCCATAATAAAAACACTTGTTCCAACTGCTGTTTTAAGCTCATACCCTAATATACTTGTAAGTATCAAAAGCATCATCATTCCACCGCCAGCACCAATAAATCCACAGATAAATCCTACTGCAATTCCGCTGATAACCGACTGAATTATCCTCTTTTTTCTGCTGATTGCTTCCATAGTTTCTTTGGTTGTCATCACAGGCTTCACAATAAATTTGATACCAAGCAATAGTGTCATAAACACAGAGAAGCTCCCCATCGTTGTATTGGGAACCAAACTTGCAATCCAGCTTCCAAAGAGTGTGAACAACAAAACGGTAATCATCATCACCAAACCATTGCGAATATCCAAATTTTTATTTTTTCCATAGGTATATGCACTCACTGCACTTGCCAGAACATCACTTGCTAGGGCAATTCCAACTGCTTCATATGCTGGAAGTCCCAAAAATGTAATCAGCATC
The DNA here is from genome assembly GCA_910586585.1 of uncultured Lachnospiraceae bacterium. GTDB lineage: Bacteria > Bacillota > Clostridia > Lachnospirales > Lachnospiraceae > COE1. The sequence continues at coordinate 2,696 of CAJUKA010000067.1, read as the reverse complement.
GGACTAATTACTGCCGCCGCGCTCATTCCCGCAAACCCAGTACCAAGCCCTGCACCCAATCCTGCAATAAAACATATCATAAATCGAAACATTCTTTTGTGCCCTCCCCAATAAACAATCTCTCTTACGGTATGTTAGAGGTCTCATTTTGTTCGTTATCTGAAATATTGCTCTCTCTCACAAAATAAATCGGCCTGTTTTTGACTTCCATATAAATCCTTGCCATATATTCACCAATCATGCCAAGGATTGTGATAATAACCCCTCCAAGAAAAAGCATAATGATAATGATTGATGCATAGCCTGTCCTCTCAGCATCACTGTTTAGTGTCCCCACAAAAATATATCCGGCATATAGCACTGATACCATAACAATAAACATTCCAAAGTAAATTACCGCCCGCAGCGGTGTTGTTGCAAAGGCCAAAAATCCACTGTACGCATAGTGAAATAAGCCCCTGATATTCCATTTGGTTTTCCCTGCGATACGCTCCACATTCTCATATTCAATCCATTTATTTTTAAATCCTACCCATGCGTAAATTCCTTTGGTAAACCGTTCTCTCTCTGACATTGCCACAATGGCTTTCACCACTTTGCGCTTCATCAGACGGTAATCTGTGCTTCCCGGCACCAAATCAATCACTGTCACATGATTAATAACATGATAAAAAGCCCTTGATAACACACTTTTTATCAAAGGATCACCCTTTCTGGAGACACGGCGCGCCGATGCGCAATCATATCCTTCATTTTCTATTGCATCGAGCATCTTTTTTAACAATTCTGGGGGATGCTGCAAATCCGCGTCCATAACAGCTACATAATCCCCTACGCTCTTTGACAGGCCGGCATACATCGCCGACTCTTTCCCAAAATTTCTCGACAGCGAAATGTATTGCACTTTTCCTGTATCTACGCGTTCTACTACCTTTTTTATTTCCTGTATTGTGTTATCCTTGCTGCCATCATCCACAAACGTTATGATAAACTCACATCCTGGCATGTTCAAAAAAACTTCTTTTATCCTGTCGTAAAACAACGAAATGCAGCTTTCTTCATTATAACAAGGAACAATTAGTTCTATTGTCTTCATTCATTCACTCTTCCTCTACTTTATCTGTCTATGTCAATCATATTATTCCCATTATACCAATTCTGCTATCGTTATTCAATTGGAAGTTTGACTGTTTTACAGATACATGGGCAATTCAGCCTACGGCTTCCTATTACGTAAAATACATCTTATCCAGAGATTACCTTGCAGCGTTTTTTGTAACATGCTATTCCATATTTTCGAATCACTGACATGCCATCGTCAATTAATATTTCTTCATAATTTCTACTTTGAATCTGTTCCAATGCTTCTTTACAGGCGCTCTCAAACGCTGCTTTTTCTGCATATTTCAGTTCAATCACAATTCCAATATCTTTATCGTCAATTTCTACACTAATGTCACTATAACCCTCTCCCGACTCAGCATTGGATTTCACTTTCCAGTTCTTCATTCCTGCAAATAATCCCAACAAGATTCCATGGTAAAAATTTTCTTTCATTTCTTTTTTGATATTGGTATCCCGAATGCTGATAGTCTTCCGCAGATAGGATGTAAACAGTTTCTCAATACCTTCTATATTGTTTTCCTCAAATGCTCTTCCAAAGTTCTCTAACATATTTTTATCTTTTCCGATTTCCATTTCAAACCATTCTTGTATTTGTTCTTCAAATATCCATTGTATTTCCTTATTGGGAATCACAAGCTCTGTAAAGTCTCCCTTCTGTACTTTGCTCTGTGTCAAATAACCTGTTGTAAAAAGGATGCTCCATAAATTATCCATTTTGGAATCCAAATCTCTGTAAGTCAATTCCTGCCGTATTTTCTTTTTTATGCTTTTCCCATGAATCAACTGCTCGATTTCCTCTTTGGTTGTGCCATCTGCCCGTTCTATAAACTTTCTGATAATGCTGTTGCTGCTTGTATTTACCCAGTAATTCTGCGGTTCGGTCAATGGATTCATTTTTAATGCGTGACAATAGCTCACGACATCCCATGGACAGTAAATATCCAGATCTCCAAAACGATAACCATTATACCATTCCTTTATTCTATTATATTTATCCGTAAATCCATAGTACTTCAACAACGCTTTTACTTCATTGTCTGTAAATCCGAAATACTCCTTGTATTGTACATCTTTTACAGTATATACATTGAAATTATTCAAGCCAGTAAAAATGCTTTCTTTGGATATTCTCAGGCATCCTGTTAGTACTGCAAGGTATAGACTACTGTTTGTCTTAAAGGCATTCCCAAAAAGCACACGAATCAGTTCTACCATTGCATCATAATATCCTGACTGATACGCCTTATCCAGCGGTACATCATATTCATCTATCAGTATCACGACACTTTGATGATAGTGCTTTTGCAAAAGCTGGGACAACATTTGCAGGCTATCTTTCAAAAGCTCATCTGGCATTGTAAATGCACCTGTTTTATCTGTATTAACAAGTGCCCTATATTGACTTTTCTCTATCTCTGTCAGATTCTCACTCTGCATCAGAAATTGGAACCGCATTGCCTCTTTTCCTATCATTCTTCTGAGCATTTCCTTTGCCTCTACATAATTTTCTCCCGTAGCCCCCTTTAATGTTATAGCAATTACCGGAAATTTGCCCATATATTTTGCACAAA